>DAOWOO010000030.1 GCA_030642025.1 Candidatus Zixiibacteriota bacterium
CTAAACTAATTTTAAAGGCCAGTGTGTTTTTCTCAAGCGGCGTCTCTTTCCTGGATGATAACCGGAAATTGACCAGGTGACTGAACGGGGGATATTTAAACAACTCGCGCGATTTAATCTCGCGGTCATAGAATGTATCATAATCCTGACGCGCGGCATCGTCGATCAGATCGAGCTCAGGTTTGAATGTCTGTACTATCACCTCGCCGGGAATAATCCCGCGCCCGGACCGCCCGGCCACCTGGATAAGTCGCGCAAAGAGCTTTTCCGAGGCCCGGAAATCAGGCATATCCAGCCCGATATCAGCCATCAGGACCCCGACCAGTGAGACATCGGGGAAATCGATCCCTTTGGTAACCATCTGGGTGCCCAGAAGGATGTCATACTTATGTGAGGCAAAGTCGGCCAAAATATGATGAGCCCTTTCTCGTCCGCGGGCGCTGTCGGAGTCGAGCCGTACCATCCGGGCGGTCTCGAACAGCTCGCCTATCTTGTCCTCGATCTTCTGTGTACCGGTGCCGATATATAGAAATTCACCCTTCCCGCATTTTTCACAGGTATCACCCTTGAATGTTGTATATCCGCACAGGTGGCACATCAGCTTGTTGCCCGACCGGTGATAGGTAAGGGTCACCATGCAATGGGGGCAAATCGGCGAGTCGCCGCAATTGGTGCATTTGATTCGCGGAGAAAAGCCCCGCCGATTAAGATAAAGTATGACCTGCTGTTTGTTCTTGATGGATTTTTTAATATGCGATGCCATCGTCTTTGTGAAAAACAGGTTGTCCCGGGTAACTCTCTCTTTGGTAAGATCAACCAGGCGTACTACCGGCGTTTCGGCCTTTTCTGGACGTTTGGTAAGTTTGATCAGTTCATACCGGCCGGATTGGGCGTTGTGAAACGATTCCAGCGACGGGGTCGCCGAACCGAGCACAATCGGGATATTCGCCATCCGGGCGCGCATAACCGCCGAATCGCGTCCCTGGAACCGGGGTGAGGGATCATCCTGCTTGTATGATTCATCATGCTCCTCATCAACAATAATCAATCCGAGATTGTCAAGCGGGGCGAAGATGGCCGACCGGGCGCCGATTACAATCCGGTAGGTGCCGTTTTTGATATTCTGCCAGATCAAAAGCCGCTCTTTAGCTTTCAAAGCCGAGTGCATAAGGGCGACTCTGTCACCAAAGAAAGCCCTGAATGATGCCAACAGTGTTCCCGCCAGGGCGATTTCGGGAACGAGTATCAGAACCGTTTTGCTCCGTGCCATTACCTCCTCGGCCGCACGACAGTACACCAGTGTTTTTCCTGACCCGGTGATGCCGTACAGAAGAATAGGTTTGAAAGACCCCATGTTACCGGAGATACTTTTTATGGCGGTTGTTTGTTCGGATGTCGGTTTCAATCCTTTTATTTCCGGTCGGGGTTTGATGTACGGCAGAATATCCGGCAGGCCGTACACCGGTTGAATGACTTTTTGCCCGATCAGTTTACGGAATTTATAATCGGATATTCCGATTCCCAGTATATCATTTTTTGATGCACAATCAATGTCAAGCGTCGAGAGCGGTTGTCTGATAGCATCGTTATCAATTAGCGTAAGATCAATTTTATATCCCTTGAGGACGCCCGGCAGGTCGCCGGAGGAGTGTTTATGCTGTTTGAGCTTTCTCATCTCCGGCGGGAGCGCGGCCCGGAGAACATCGCCGATACCGGCGAAATAGTAATCCGACATCCAGCGCAGGAATGAAAACAGTTCCGCCGAAAACAGCGGTTTTCGGTCGATAATTTCAATTATAGACTTCAGGCCGGTTTTCGGTACTGAAGGTGCTTTCTCGATATAATAGCCGATTGCTTTACGCCGCCCCAGCGGGACCAGAACCCGGTCGCCGGGTGAGATGCCCGATTTATCAATTATATCAAAGCTGTATGTAAACAGGCGGCGGGATGTGCCGGGGACGGCGATATTTATATATGATACAGGCATCCGAAAAAAAAGGCAGGCCACAGGTCGGCCTGCCCGGTATTAAATCCATCAAGTAATCACTTTTTCAAATCTTTAATTTTGGCTTCAAGCTTTTTGGCCATGTCAGTTTTACCCGAGGTATTGTAGAGATCCAAAAGAAGTTCCATTACGGAAATATCGGTGGAATCAAGGGCAACCGCCTTTTCGTACGGCTCCATCGCCTCGGTAAATTTCTGCAGGCGGATATAACAGTCGCCCAGACTCACCCAGTGATCCTTGTTATTCGGCTCCATCTTAACCAGTTTCAATAATGCTTTCACTGCTTCTTCGTTGTGTCCCCTGACTATTTTAACGACAGCATACTGTTCCAGGGCATCCTTATTGTCCGGTTCCATTTCGGTAACATAGGCCAGATAGAAGGCCGAAGAATCAAGCATGGCGTCTCTGAGGCCAATAAACCTGTCGGCCGCATCGGCTTTGTTTTCCTGCTTGTAATACTTTATTGAGTCGGAGTATGTCCTCTGGCGATTCAGGAAATACTGGGAAATATCCATATAGGCGTTTGACTTGGTTGAGTCGGCCGCGATGCACTGCATGTTGTAATAATATGCCGAGTCGTACATTTCCAGGTTGTTGTAACAGATGGCAATGTTGAATAATACCGAGGCTTCGGATGGAATCATGTTAATAATTTTCTGAAAATAGGTAATACTGTTCTGCCAGTCTTTAAGCTGGATATATACATAGGCGACATTTTGCAGAAGATTCAATGAGTCAGGGGCAATATCTGATGCCCGTTTGAAATATACAAGGGCGGAGTCGAAATCATTAAGGCGGTCATATATCAGCCCGATCCCTTCACGCGAGCGGTAGTCTTTTTTCTGCACGGTCGCGGCAATGGCGAAGTATGTTTTGGCGCTGTCGGCTGTGGTCTGCAATGCGGCTTCAGCCGCCTCGCGTTCGTCCGCTCCGGCGCTTCTCAGGGCCGGGATACGCTCATTGTCGATAACTTCAATCGTTTTAACTCCGTTATTATAGTTTTCGCGCCAGTAAAGCTGTCCGATTGAATCAACAATGCCGGTGAATTTCTTGCAATTTTTTCGATATTTCTTTTTTACATCATCATTGCCGCACGACTCATACATCATGTCATAGCTGGCGGCCATATCTATGACATGTCCCAGCTTTTTCTGCAGATTATATTCCCGGTTGGCAAATTCAGCATAGATGTTACCCTGATAAAAAAATGCCTCAGGGTATGGACCGTGAAATTGCACGATAGTGTCGATAAAAGCAAGGGCTTCACTATTGCGCGGAGGGTCGGCCAGCATGGCAATCTTGATTGCCTTTATATAGGCATCGGCCGGTTTTACGCCCTTCTTTTTGGCCATGGCCGGAGCAGCGATGGCAACAATAAGAAGACCAATTATGATATACCTGGCTAATTTCATTGTTTTCTCCCGTAGCTGAATTGATATCGTCCTCATAAATAAGCCTCGAATGTAATATCTTTTGTTCCCGGTGTCAACCCACAAAAGATTGTCAACGGGAAGTTCTAACCGTATATGTCACCACGGTTCGGCCGTCGGATTTAACCGGTATGTTAAACCGAATCGTATTGGCGTCTATCTTATTATACTCATAAGAATAGTCCTTGAGCATCCAATCGCCCCAGAGCTTTTTTTCCACAATGATTGTGACATCTTCTTTTTTATGATTATTCAGCGTAATTTCGAAAGTTCGTTCCTCGACGTGCGACGATATCTTCTCATAGTTCAACACCTTCTCCTCGGCGGTAATATCAAAGGCATTGCCGACAGTAAGCTTGACTTCCTCATCTTTGGGCGTGTGATCAATTCTATCCTCACCCAGTAAAATCATGGAACCGTCCGTGTCGGCCTTGAATAATCTCACTCGCCCGGCCGGAAGTGGAATACCCAATCCGTCGTCGGCGGAGTTGTTGAATTTGACCACAACCCGGACATCTTTGGCGTTTTTTTCCGGCTCGAAATAATACTCTTTTTCAATCTTTGTCCGGGCCGGATCGAAAAGGGCAATCTGCTTGATTTCATTATTGGCGATAGTCGCCTTGCGGGGCAGGGTATACAGATGATATTCAAAAAACTCTTTTTCCTCAAACCCGGCCCCGACCGCCATAGCCAGCTTCTCCCTGGCATAGCTTTGTTCCATCCTCGGCGGTCGTGCCGCCCGGTGAATATCCCCGGCGATAAGTTTCAGAGTGGCATTATTATATGTGGCGCCGGAGTTGTTGGTAATCGACGACCATCCGGTCAGATCAAGGTCTTTCTCATCATCGGAGAGAATCCCGACATATTCCGCCGACCAGTTTAATCCTCCTGTTTGATAGCTGACATGGCATTCGGTCGAGCCGGAAAAACCTGACTGGTACAGCCAGAACAGGGTCGGGCGGGTAATCAGGCCTTCGGGAAGCTCTGGGAAATTGACATTAACTACCTGATCCATCCGGACTATCTGGATTTTTCCCCGAGCATTTTTTAACACCAGCGATCCCCCGGAGTGAGATAATAAAGTTCCACTGAAAATATTGCCCTCTTTGTTGAAGACCTCGATTTCCCGGTCAATATATTTTGAATATATCTTGTCCGGCGAGACCAGATCGTAGGCATAATTCTGTTCCAGGATGACCACCGATTTGCTTTTATCAGCCGGTTCAAAACCGACCGAGGTAGCGTCGATCAGGGTCGGAACATCAATAAAAGAAACTCTCCCGAATCCTTTCTCAAAATCCAGAGTGCGAGTTTCCCTTACCACGCCAAGATTGCTGTTATAGACAGTGACTGAGACTTCATCGGCATAAACCGTTCCCAACAGGGGGATAAACACCACGACTAAGGTTGTGGGTGTTGTCTGCCTTTTCATCTTTTCCTCCTTTATGGACTTTTTGTGACAGGTTTTTGTTTAAGTCTCTACCTGTGATACTCAAACGATGATTAAATCTTCCTGATCAGGCAACAAAAATCTGGCAAAAATGTATCAAGTTGTTATCTTAATTTCGGTTATGACAAACCAGAACAAAATCGAATTGGCCGATATCTGGCTGGTACCCAACCTGTTAACCCTGTCGCGGTTATTGTTAACGCCGTTTGTGGCCTATTTTCTGTGGCAGGACGACGGGCGGGGAACATTGATATGTGCGATTCTATTGACTATCGCCGGTGTCAGCGACTTTCTCGACGGTTTCTTTGCGCGGCGATTGGATCAGATTACTCCCTTGGGCAAAGTCTTTGATCCGCTGGTGGATAAAATATTTACCATAGCAATAATTATCGCATTGATATTGTGTCGTCATTTCCCCCTCTGGCTGGCGTTGGTAATAATCGGCCGCGATCTATTAATCGTCATTATGGGAACATTTCTTCTTCGAGGCAGGAAGGCGGATTTACAGTCGAATATCACCGGCAAGTATTATTTTGGCGCTGTCGCCATTCTGCTGGGCAGTTACGTAATAAGATTTGAATTCGGGCAGAATCTATTTATTGTATTAACCCTGATGTTCTGGGCGCTGTCATCATTTTTTTACGGCCTGCGCTTTATGGATATAATAAACAACCGTACCCGGTCAAAATTTGTTGACCGGAGTATATATTAACTTGGACGAATCCTGGCAACGCTGACTGTTACGATCTTTTTTTTATACAGACTCTATTTTGATCTATTGACTGGCTGGATTTAATTCCTCACGAATAACCGACCGTCTTCCGTAATTTCTTGACTCCGATCTGAATAGTCCTTTATTGGCATATACCGTCTTATGCTGAAACTTGACGTTAACAATCTGGGTAAACGATTCGGCGCGCGCGCTGTGTTTGAAGATATTTCCTTCTCGCTGGAATGCGGGCAGTCTCTGGCGGTAACCGGACCTAACGGGTCGGGAAAATCGACCCTTCTCCGGCTAATCACCGGGCTTTTAGTGCCGTCATCGGGGAAGGTAAACTTTACCGAGAACAAAAAAAAGCTCGATTTTGATCAATATCGAAAAAGACTGGCTATCGTGGCGCCCTACCTGTCGCTTTATTCGTCACTAACCGCCGCCGAGAATCTTAAATTCTTTGCCGAGGTTGACGGGCGTCGGGTCGAGCGAAATGATATCGATAACCTGTTGGCCGAGGTCGGCCTTGACGGCCGCGCCGATGATTTTGTGTCGGCCTATTCATCGGGGATGCTTCAGCGTCTGAAATATGCCGTGGCGCTTTTAAAAAATCCGGATATCCTAATCGTGGATGAACCGACGGTCAATCTTGACGAAAATGGAAAAGGTATAGTCCGTGATATTATTAGCGCCAGACGCAAAAACGCTATCGTAATTATCGCCACCAATGAAAAGGAGGATTACCCTCTTGCCGACAACATCTGTCAACTGGGCGGTCAGGGTATGGGCGGTCGTTAGAAAGGACCTGACGACCGAGTTTCGGACCCGCTATGCTTTCAATGCCGTGGTCATGTTTGCTGTCGTAACGCTGACCATGATATCGCTGTCGCTCGGTCTGAATGAACCGTCGAAGCCGGTTCTGGCCTCGCTTTTCTGGGTTGTCTTTTTTTTCGCGGCGATGTCGGGCCTGGCCCAGGTCTTTGTCAGGGAGGAGGAGGCCGGAACGGCGCCGATACTTAAACTGTCCTCGAGCGGGTCGGTCATCTTTTTCGGCAAGATGCTTTTTAATCTGCTCTTGCTGACCATCCTGGCTGTAGTTATTATCCCTTTATTTATTGTTTTTTTTGAAACCGCACCGGCCAACTGGCCGTTATTTTTGGTCGGTCTTTTGTCCGCACTTATCGGGCTGGCCGGATCGACGACTATTATTGCGGCAATAATTTCAAAAGCGACAGTAAAAGGCGCCCTGTTCACGGTGCTCTCTTTTCCGGCACTTATGCCGCTATTGGTTGCCGCGGTGGAGATTACTTCCGTCTCATTTGTGGGCGGCGGGTTTGAGGAAATACTGGCTCCTCTGCAACTTCTGGTTGCCTTTGATGTTGTAATGATTACACTGTCGGTTATGCTTTTTGATTTTGTATGGAGACTCTGAAAAGTCGTATATTGTTTTAATTATGTGGTGGAAAATAACGATATTCATTTTAATGACGGCGGTTATTATCATGGCCTTTACCATGCCGTCGCCCATGAGTTCGGAATTTTCGCTTGGGCCGGTTGATGCCTACCGTATTTTTTATTTTCATGTGCCGGTGGCCTGGGTGGCGGTGCTGGCGTATATGGTCGCCATGATTCAGTCAATCCGATATCTGAGGACAAAAGATATTATCTTTGATATCAAGGCCGTGTCCGCCAACCGCCTGGGATTGTTGTTTTCACTGATGGCGGTGATAACCGGGTCAATTTTTGCAAAATTAACCTGGGGCGAATTCTGGAACTGGTCGGAAATACGCGAGGTGTCGATTTTTATCCTGCTGGTAATATACGGAGCTTACTTTGCTCTAAGATCGGCTTTACCCGACCGCGAGGTGAGAGCCACCATGTCGGCGGTGATGACAATAATTTTTGCCGTGTCGGCTCTCTTTCTGATTTTTATTCTCCCGCGGATTTACCCGGCCTTCAGCCAGCATCCGACCGACTCAATTGTCGACGAGCAGGGGAGGCTTACCATGAGTCCGATGGTCCTGGTGATCTTTTCCTTATCAATGATAGCCTTCACGGCGCTTTTCGCATGGATGTATTCATTGACCGTAAGGCTGGAACGATTCGGCCGAAAAGTTATTTCGAGGTAGTAATATGGATACCAATTATGTGGTTATGATAGTGGTGTTGATTGTCTGGACGGGTCTGTTCATTTACCTGTTTTCGCTTGACCGAAAAATCGGAAGTGACAGGCAAGACAATGAAAGCTAAGTTTATCATCGGAAGTGTCATTGTCGTTATTTTCGGCATCTGGGGGGTGTCGGCCTTTTTAAAAACAACGGTCAAGTATGTTCCCTTCGCCGAGGCGGCCGCCGCCGAGCGCACGGTGCAGATAACCGGCGCCATTGATTTCAACAGTGTCCGATACGATGCCGATCAGAAAAGACTCACCTTCTCGATTGTAGAAACGGATTCTGACAATCCGCAGTCTCCTGATAGCATGAAAATTATTTATTACGGCGTAATCCCCGGCAACTTCGACCAGGCCACCTCGGTAATGGTGCGGGGGAAGCCG
This sequence comes from Candidatus Zixiibacteriota bacterium, assembly GCA_030642025.1. Taxonomy (GTDB): domain Bacteria; phylum Zixibacteria; class MSB-5A5; order GN15; family PGXB01; genus DAOWOO01. The sequence continues at coordinate 8,152 of DAOWOO010000030.1, forward strand.
TCGGATGAGGGCTTTATTGCCGAAAAACTGTATGTCAAATGTCCCTCCAAGTACCAGGGACTCTCGGACGGATCACGGTAAGTTTAATTAACGGGAGTATGAGTTGACAGGAAGTTTTCCGGGCAACCTGGCTGTTTTTCTGGCCGGAATTATGACCCTCGTCTGCGGGGGTTCATTTTTTATAACGGCTATCGGCCGTAAAAACTTGGTTTCACTGGGACGCAAAGCATACCTGCTTCAAATCGCCTTTGTTCTGGCCGCCAGTGTGTATCTGTACTATCTTTTTTTTACACATGATTTCAGCATTAAATATGTTTTTGAATATTCCTCGTCCGATCTGTCGTTTTTCTATCTGGTGTCTTCATTCTGGGCCGGGCAGGAAGGAACCTACCTGCTCTGGCTTCTTTTCAGCAGTCTGTTCGGCCTGGTTATTCTATATCGAGGCGGCAGGTACACCACCTGGGGCATGTTTTTCTATTCGCTGATTAACATATTCTTCTGCCTGATACTTTTAAATCTGTCGCCGTTTGCGCCGCTTGGGTTTGTCACCGGGGACGGGGCCGGTCTGAACCCGCTGCTGCAGGATCCCTGGATGGTAATCCATCCGCCGGTTGTCTTTTTTGCCTTTGCCGTATCCGGTGTGCCGTTTGTTATTGCGCTGGCCGCTATGGTCCGCCGCGATTTTTCCGTCTGGCTGCCGACTGTTTACCCGTATGTAATCCTCTCCGCGCTGGGACTTTTGGCCGGGAATGCCATGGGGGGATACTGGGCCTACAAAACTCTCGGGTGGGGCGGTTACTGGGCCTGGGACCCGGTGGAAAATACATCGTTTGTGCCGTGGATGATTGCGACCGGCCTGATTCACTCACTTATTATTGAAAAACGGTCAGGATCACTCCGGCGAACCAATCTTTTATTAACCTGCCTGGTTTTCCTTTTGACAATTTACGGGACTTTCCTGACCCGCTCAGGCGTTCTGGCTGATTTTTCCGTCCACTCGTTTGTCGATTTGGGCACCAATGCCTACCTGATAGTTTTTATGGTTTTGCTTCTGTTGATCTCCATCTTTGTCTTTTTCGCATC
>DAOWOO010000375.1 GCA_030642025.1 Candidatus Zixiibacteriota bacterium
AACCAGTTCCGACGGATGCTTGATCCGTCCCCAGGACATATCGGTAATATGAAGAAGACCATCGACACCGTTAAGATCGATAAAGACACCAAAGTCGGTAATGTTCTTGACAATACCTTCACGAACCTGGTCGACCTCGATTTCCTTAAGCAGGGCCGAGCGTTTGGTCTCGCGTTCTTCTTCAAGGACGACCCGGCGGGAGACAACGATATTGCGGCGATTCCTGTTGAGCTTGATTATTTTCAACTCCATCGTTGTCCCGATCAAGGCATCGAAATCAGGAACCTGCCTCAGCGAGATCTGCGACCCGGGCAGAAAAGCGTCAACGCCCATGATGTCAACCACCACCCCGCCTTTAATGCGGCGGGCCAGTTTACCTTCCACCAGCTGGCCGGAATCGTGGGATTCACGGATTTTGTCCCAGACCATCATGAAATCGGCCTTCTGCTTGGACAGAATCAACTGACCGTTCTGGTCCTCGAATTCCTCAAGATATACATCGATACTGTCCCCAACCGAAATATTGATCGGCTCAGGGAATTCATTGATCGATACTATTCCTTCGGACTTGAAACCGACATCAATGATAACGTCATCTTTGGTTACCTCGAGAATCGTGCCATTGACAATTTCATGTTCTTTAATATCCTTGATAGTACTGTCGTACATATCAAGCAGGCGCTGGTACTCGTCGGCTTCGTACTCTTTGCTGTCGATATCGGTCAAGCGCATTGACGCCACGGTTTCGATATCCGCCAGCGGCGCCTTCGGTTCGTCAATCCTCCTGACAGCCTTTTCCTGGAGGCGTCTCTGACGCGCCGTAATAACATTTTCCCTCTTTGCCTTTTGTACTACCGGCTTCTCGGACACCTTCCGGGTGGTATCGACTTTACCCTTTTTTATCTTTTGGGTCGTGGTCTTTCTTGCCTTGGCAACCTTGCTTTTGGAAAGCCTGGGGCTGGTTACACCTCCTGTCTTGGCAGATTTTTTTTCAGTCATTTTTTTGGCTTCGGCCATCGATCAAATTCCTCCTTCGTCTATATTTACCCCGGGGCGGTTAACCGCCGCAGGCGGGATATTCAAACGATATATACAATATCGACCTGTCAAGCGATTATTCCACCTTATCTTCCAGCAACTTCGGGTGTTTTGTCCGCCTGAAAAATTCGTTTCGCAGGTCTTTTATACGGTTCATGATATCGGCGGCCAGCCGTCGATACCCTTCCTTGTCTTTACTATAAGCAGCAATTTCCCCGGAGTCAATCGGTTCGCCGAAAATAACGCCAAGTTTTTCCCGGCCCCAGAAACATCCGGACAGATTATCGGTTCCATGAATATAGGCCGGAACCACCGGAACCACCGCCGTCCGGGCAATCAGGCCGATTCCCGGATGCGGTTTCAAGAATGCTCCCTTCAGAGCCCGGGTTCCCTCGGGAAACATTACCATCACCTCGTCATTGGCCAGAATTTTAAGAGCACTGTCTATTGCCGATTTGTCGAAACCATGGCGGTTAACCGGATGCGCGTTGACGCGGCTGATCAGGCCGCCGAAAAACCGATTTTTAAACAACTCCTTTTTGGCCATAAAGTGCATTTCCCGGCCAATGGTACTCCCCAGGATAGGCGGGTCGGTAACAGATTTATGATTACAGGCCAGTAAAAAACTTCCCTTCTTCGGCACATATTTCCGGTCGATTACTTCAACCCTGAACAGCAGATGCGACAGAATCCAGGACAGCGACCAGCCAATAGAATAAAGCGGTTTCATATATTCTTTACACGGATCCGGACCAGCTTCAAAATCCTTTCGACCTGCTCGTCAATGGTCAGATTGGTTGTATCAAGAAGTATCGAATCGTGGGTACGAGTTAATGGCGAGTGTTGCCGGTTGCTGTCGTATTCATCCCGTGCCGCCAGATCTTTCATCTGTTCTTCCAGAGTTGAACTGATTCCCTGCCGGGAGAAGTCGATCAGCCGCCGGCGTGCCCTGGTTTCCAGAGAGGCTTCAAGATACACCTTGATATCGGCGTCGGGAAAGACAACCGAGGTGGTATCCCGACCCTCGGTGACGACATTGCCGTCTTTTGCCACTGCCCGCTGCTGGGCCACCATCGCCTTCCTGACTCCTTCATGAGCGGACACCGGAGACACCGCTTTGGTTACTTCAGGATTGCGGATATCCTTGGTGACGTCCTCATCATTTAAAAAGACCTTCTCCCCGGTCAGCCTGATTTTAACCCTTCGCGCAATTGTTTCCAGCGCGCGGGCATCATCAACTGAAACGCCATTTCTCAGGGCAAATAGTGTTACCGCCCGATACATGGCTCCGGTATCGAGATAGACAAAGCCGAGCTTTGAGGCCAATCTCCGGGCCGTTGTCGATTTGCCCGATCCCGCCGGTCCGTCAATGGCAATGACTTTCCCTTGGAGGGCAGACAGTTTTATCTGTTTTGACATAAGCTTATTAGAATACGTAAATTGGGAGAAAAATCAACCCCTTTTTAATGACAGTGATAATTATCAGATGGAATCGGCAGGCCCTTGAGAAGGCGGCTCGGAAACCCCAAACC
>DAOWOO010000244.1 GCA_030642025.1 Candidatus Zixiibacteriota bacterium
GTCGGAGTATAAGGGCAGGAAGAATGTCTTGCTTGCTTTTTACCCTCACGACTGGACGCCGATCTGCACCAACCAGGTTCCCGGTTATCAGGAGGTCCTTGGGGAATTCGATAAATACGATACCCAGCCGCTGGCAATTTCAGTAGATCCAATTCCGTGCCATCAGGCCTGGACCAAATCACTCGGCGGCATAACTTACCCGGTGCTGTCTGATTTCTGGCCGCACGGCGAAGTCTGCAAAAAGTATCATGTCCTGCATAAAAACGGGCATGCCGACCGGGTGATATTTATAATCGATAAAGCCGGTATTATCAGGTATATCGAGCATGTCGGCCTTATGAATTCGCCGGAAAATGAGAAGATTTTCAAATTCCTTGAGACTCTGCCGTCATAAAATGAAATATGTAATTACCGGCCTCTTCTGGCCCAAACCGATTGATTTTTTCCTGAACAATTATTATCTATTTCAAATTCGTAGTTATTAGGACATTGACAGGGAATAAAGGATATGTATTACGCATTGCCGAAAGAATATCGTGAAGCCGAAACTGATGAACTGCGCGAGCGAATACGTATTGCCAAGGAAAAGCTGGGCAACAAAGCCATAATTCTGACCCATCATTATCAACGAATGGAAGTGGTCGAATTCGGTGATGCTGTTGGCGATTCTTACGGTCTCTCCAAAATCGCCGCGTCCAGTGACCATGTCGAATATATATTTTTCTGTGGTGTGCATTTTATGGCCGAATCGGCCGATATCCTTTCCTCCGACAATCAGTTGGTATTCATGCCCAACCCTCTGGCCGGATGCCCTATGGCCGACATGGCTGAGATTTCCGATGTTCTGGAGGCCTGGGAATATCTTGAGAAAATCGGAGGGGATAAAAAAATAATGCCGGTTTCATATATGAATTCGGCCGCAGAACTCAAGGCCTTTACCGGAGAACACGGCGGCCTTATCTGCACCTCCTCCAATGCCGACGCCGCCTACAAATGGGGCTTTGCCCGACGGGAAAAATTGTTCTTTTTCCCCGATCGGCACCTGGGATATAATACCGGTATAAAATACGGATTTAAACCTGCCGATATGGTTCTCTGGGATTTTTCCCGCGAAAACGGCGGTCTGACTGTCGAACAGGTCGAACAGGCGAAAGTGATTCTCTGGAAAGGGCACTGCCATGTTCATACTAATTTCAAGGCGGAGCATATAAAAGAGACCCGGGAGAAGTATCCGGAGGCAAAAATAGTCGTTCATCCCGAGTGTCCGGCCGAGGTGGTCGAAAATGCCGACGCCACCGGTTCGACAAGTTTTATTGTCAAATACGTCGATCAACAGCCGTCTGGATCGACTATTGCCGTCGGCACCGAGATTAACCTGATACACCGGTTGGCGCACCAGTATCCGGACAAAAAGATTTTTGTATTATCCGGTCGGATATGTCCGGTATGCGCCAATATGTATCGTACAACGCTGAATGATCTGGCCTACTGTCTGGAAAACTTTAAGGATATCAAGCCGATTCGCGTCGATGAAGATATCAAACAAAATGCCCGCCTGGCCCTTGAACGTATGCTTGAAGTTCATTAGATTTTCCTTTCTTTATAATAAACAATTGAATTAATTCCCTTTATGGGCAAATCATTTCAAGGATATGTGCAGGTTTATACCGGCGATGGCAAAGGCAAGACAACCGCGGCCATCGGACTGGCGATTCGCGCTGTCGGAGCCGGTTGGAAGGTCTTTATCGCGCAGTTTGTCAAGGGGATGAAATATGCCGAACTCGACGCTCTTCAAAAATACGCCGGCCAGATTACAATAAAACAATACGGCCGCGACTGTTTTATACATAAAGAACCGGAAAAAGAGGATATCGACGCGGCGCGGGCAGGGTACAATGAAGTCAAAAATATCCTGGCATCCGGCGAGTACCGACTTGTTATTCTCGATGAGGCCAATATTGCAACCTATTATAAGCTATTCTCAGTTGACGAGTTGCTGGAGCTTATTGAGATAAGCCGGACAATGTCGAACTTGTCATAACCGGCCGAAAGGCAGACCCTCGCATAATTGAACGAGCCGACCTGGTGACCGAAATGCGCGAAATCAAGCATTATTACGCAAAAGGGGTAGCTGCAAGAAACGGCATTGAAATGTAACCGGCGACTGCAGGTCAGGTACTTACGCCTGATGGTTTTCTGACAGTAAGCTTGATGATTATTACCCCGGCGATAATCATGCCCCCGCCCAGCCATTCTATCGGAGCCGGTATAGTCTTTAATATTAACAAAGCGAATAAAACCGTGAAAAGAGGCGTCGATTGATTTATCAAAGCCGCGCGGGAAATGCTTATCCTTTTTAAGGCCTCCATATAAGTTGCACGGCCGAGAATCGGCAACAGTAACGCCGCCAGAACGGCCCAAAAAACCGTCTTATGACCGGGATAGGTCAGGCTCTGACCGCTTACCTTGAGGACAATGTAAAATATTCCGACTGTAAAAAGGTTGCGGTAGAAAATAAACCTCATTGTTCCCAAATGATCGACATAGCGCTTTACAGCTATTTCCGCTACCGCAAAGAAGAAGGCTGAAATAATCATTAATGTTGCCGCCTTGGAGACATCGATTGTAGCGTGAAACTTAAGCACCATCACACCGGCCACCGCAATCAACCCGCCGATAATCTCTACCCTGTGCAGGCGTTCCTTCAGGAGCAGGTAGGCCAGGATTATTACAATGATAATTTCCAGTCTCGACAAGAAAGAGACCGTGGCTGGATTGATCAATTTGACGGAACTGATGAGTGTATAGATACCGAATGAGAATAAAAGCGATAAAAATCCGATCAGGCCGATCACTTTCGGTCTGGCATGGAGGATATCCCGGCGCCATTCGCGGCGAAACAGCAAAAACCATGACAGGGCAAAAGCGGCGGCAAAGTAATAAAAACTAAACAATTCCGGGGAGATATCGGCAAGGCCGATTTTCAAGACAACGTTACCCACGCCGCAGACAACGGCGCAGGCTAAAGCAGAGAAATCCCCGAGACGATCAGGTTTCATTCGCCTTTTATTGCGGCAGAAGATTTCGTTCGTTTATATTGAACCAGATAAATTATTAACCCCAGCAAAAACAGACTTATCGAAACTACCTGATTATAAGTCGGATTCATTCCGAAGAACGAAAAGTGCATGGCCTCTTCATAGTACCGAACATACTCAATGGCATAGCGGAAAACAGCCTCAATTACAAACAATAACGCTACCACCTGCCCGTCGAATCTTTTTCTTTTTAACAACCAGTGCAGGAATAAAAACAGCAGAAGTCCATAGAGCGAACTGTAAAGCTGGGCCGGGTGTATAGGGGCGCCGTCGAAAAGGTAATAAGGGTACGAATCGGGGGGGAAGCACACGCCCCACGGCAGATCAGTCGGGGTGCCGAAACAACAGCCGTTAAGAAAACAGCCGATCCGGGTAATGGCCAGCCCCAGTCCGACCGTGGGGGAAAATATGTCAAATGTTTTCAGGATCGGAAGCTTATAATATTTCAGATAAATAAAGGAGCAGATTATTGCCAGCACAATACCGCCGTAAAGATTCAGCCCGGCAATACCGAATTGATCGGACTGGAAAGGATTTACCGTATCCAGCCAGTGCCCGGCGAATTCCTCGAGATGAAATAAGACATAAAATAACCGCGCCCCGACCACTCCGGCCAGGATCATAA
>DAOWOO010000075.1 GCA_030642025.1 Candidatus Zixiibacteriota bacterium
AATATTGCCACTGCAGGGTGCATCGTTGCCACCTACGTCAATTCCATCGCTAACTACATTGTGGATATAGCAATTAATTATTGTATTTGAATCACCTGTTACCCAGACGCCATCCCAGGGTGAATCGTCGATCTCCAGACCATCGATAATGAGGTGATCTCCCTCGACGAATAGTATCGCGAATGCACTAAGGGATTCTCCATTTACTATGGTGGTTCCATTCCCTGACTTCCGATAAATAATCGGTTCCGCCTGAGTTCCAGACATCGAGAGATAAATGGGATTAGAGATGTTATAGATGCCAGGCGAAATATTAACCGTATCACCCGGTAAAAGCAGACCCTCCTGGTCGCCATTATGGATCGTTAGCCAGGCGGTGGTTGAATCCAAGCCATCATTGCCGTCGTCGCCTGACGGCGAAACATAATAATTAACTGCCCCTGCTTGCAGAGCCAGGAACAATACCAGGATTATGCCGATCGCTGCTTTGCGTATTGCTAAGCCATGAAGGAGGAATCTCTCCATAGTAGTATATATCGACTCATTCTACAGATTTTCAAGCGATTGGGGCAGTCTTTCGGCGAACGAATTTGCTATTAATCCCTGTGTTTCCAACAAGATAGACCTTACCCACCAGGCTGTCCTGCGCCGATCTTCCTAATGATCCCGCCGAGCGGCAGCTTGGATGAAGGAATGGCCCACCAGCCTCATAACTATCGGCAGGCCAACGCCTTGCATGACCAGATGACTGGCGAAGGCTAAAGCACACCGGGTATGCCGGTCACGTGGGGAAATCAAAACCCTGAAAACTCTGCGATGATACAGATTATGGCAGACCGAAAGCCAAAAACATACTTTTGCATGGGGGGTACCAGGGACACATATCGAACTTTGATTACTCTGATATAATTTATGATATGGCAGACCGAAGGCCAAGAACATACTTTTGTATGCGGAGGACCCGGGACACATATCGAACTTTGATTACTCTGATATAATTTATGATATGGCAGACCGAAGGCCAAGAACATACTTTTGTATGCGGAGAGGCAGGGATTCGAACCCTGGGAACGCTTGCACGTTCAACTGCTTAGCAGGCAGCTGCCTTCAGCCACTCGGCCACCTCTCCGACCGTAAAATCTGCTTTTAGAAACAGCAATATAGCCTATGCAGTTCGAATATCAAGTCTATTTTATGATTGATTGTAAAGGGAGAATCGGCCGCCATAAATGGCGGGTCGCCGGGTCGATTACGTTGCCGTCAGTTTCAGGTTGGTAAAAAATCTCCAGTATATCCGCTCAATTATTAATGATATCTCAGTTCCCCGAAAAGGCTTGGTGATATATTCGTCGGCTCCCAGCGCCAGGGCTTGCTTGACCGAGTAGGCATCGCCATAGCCGGTCATAATAACCACGCCAATATCCGGGTATCGATCTTTGATCACCTGTAAAAGCTCAAAGCCGCCCATCTGCGGCATCACCACATCGGAAATGACCAGATTAATTTTATTGTTTTGCAGATAAGCCAAGGCTTCCATACCGTTGGCGACACTCTGAGTCTTGTACCCTTTGCGCTGGAGAAGTTTTTCCAGAATAACACGCACTTGGGCCTCATCATCCACAATTAGAATATAAGGATCTTTGCTCATACCGGGGCTTATCGCGTATTCACAATCTTTTCAAGGACGGAAGACAGCTCTTCCATGAAATTGTCAAGCATCACCGGTTTGTACATTAAAGATGAGGCCCCCTCAACACCCACCTGGTTCACCAAGCGATCGGTAGCGTTACCGGTTATGACAATTACCGGCAAATACGGTTTGGCTTTCCGTATTCTGGCCACCGCCTCAATGCCCGCCATTTCCGGCATAATCAGGTCCATTGTTACCAGATCATAGTCGATCTGTTTAATTTTATCCACGGCGTCACGGCCGTTTTCGGCCAGGTCAACCTTGACCGAATCGGTCAATTCACAGAATTCTCTGAAAATATCCCTGACCCGGGGTTCATCGTCAACGATTAAAACCTTAAACGCTCTTCCCAGCCGTTGAGACATCATTTCAATTTTACTGATATTGGCAGTTGTCATATTACTTCTTCCATTAATTCAGATGCACTGATTATGTCCTTTACACATTATCTATTTATACTTATCGACCTGGCCGGACTTTTTCTTTATTTTCGAGATGGCGCTTTGAACGTCATTACTCAGGGTAAGGATTTCGTTCAGAGTCGCATCTATTTTCAGCATTTTGTCCTTAGCCACCGGCGATTTCGCCGCTTTGTCATTCATGTTTCCCAGTGTATTCAAAAGGACGGTGATTTCTCTTATCACCTCCACCGAACCGTGGATAAGTCGGGTAAACTGCGGCTCAAGAACGATGAGTTCCCTGGCCTCGGCCTTTGCCCGGGCCAGGTTAATGGCCAGATTCAGGGCCAGTACTTTAACCTGGTCGGCCAATCCGCCGACACGGCCGATCCAGTCGTCTTCATGATTGCCGCCGGACTTATTCCGTTCTTTCTCAGGCACGTGACAACTCTTTTATCTTGTTCTTAAGTGGCTCCATATCCGAGGATTTGACCACGTAGGCATCAGCCACCCAGGAGTGAAAATCCGACTTATAGACGGAATACGCTGAATTCAGTATTACCGGGATTTCGGGGTAAATCCTTTTCAGTTCCTTGAGTATTTCCAGCCCGCTTGACTCTTCAAGTTCAATATCCAGCACAATCAGGCTGAAATTGTCCCGGCTGAGCATATCCATTGCTTCGCCGGCAGTTGCGACGGTTATAACTTTATAGCCGTCCCGGGACAGAATTTCCTCGTACAGTTTCCTTACATGCGTTTCGTCATCAACGACTAATATTTTATTCATCGGTATGTCCCCTGTATTCAGGTAATTCTATGTATAAACACGGCATGTTTTCCTGAGAGCCCTCCACCCCGTAATTGCCGACGTGGTATTTTAGAGTTTCGCCCGCTACCAGTATTGACAATTTCTGTGTACCCGACGGATTTCCGAAAACCTGGCGCAGGGTCTTGACAACCCTGGCGCGCGCTTTATCCTCTCCGGAAAATGCAATAACCATGCGGACATTCTTTCCATTTATGCTGGTTGAAATATCTATGGAACACTCACCGGTCAATTCCTCGACAGTCATAAGCATAAATTGAAGCAGAGCATGCCGAAGCTGATCGGGGTTTCCCCAGATAGGTAATTCACCCTCGGCCAGATGCAGAACCGGAGATTCTTGAGCCCGATTTAATTTGACCAGAAGTATTTCATGAGCGGCCTTCACCAGGGAATTGAACTCAACGCGGCGGGTTTTGGTTCGGCTGGCCCGTGAGAAATCCAGTACCTGGTGTAATACCGATTCGGCCCGCTTGACCTCCGAAAGAATTATATTCAAATACTCGGCAGAACCTTCCAACTGTCCGGTCGAAAGTATCAAATTGCCAAATCCGCCTATAACTGTCAGGGGATTGCGAAGTTCATGGGCGATGGATGAGGTCAGTTCGCCTATAACCGACATCTTCTCCACACGGATCATCTGATCCCGTGAATCGGCCAGCTGTTGGTTTATAAGCTCCAGTTCCCGAGCCCGTTCCAATTGGGAATCATACAGCCGTGACCGTTCAATGGCCACCGCCGTCTGGTTGGCGAAGGTCTGCAGATGATCCACCATTGAAGGGGCGATTTCCTTTCCGGTTATCTGATTGTCGGCGGCAATCAAACCCAGCTTTTTCCCCTTGCTGATAATCGGTGCGAGAGCCAGGCAATCGGTGTTGAGCCGGGTCAAAACCCCGGTCGATTCGTCACCTGTTAAATCATCCCTGAAAATGAGCGTCCCCTGTCCGACCCGAATAACATCACTGAAAATATTGGAGCTATCCAGGGGTATAGACCAATCTTCGACAAGACGAGATAATGAAAAACTGGAGTTGTCCTCACTCTCCTTGTAATCCTGGAGTATTTCTCGCAGTGTTCGATGCTGTCCCGCCAGACGAGACCAGATATGTCCCGCCTCCTCCGGCGACGATGGTCCGACTGCGATCTTGCCCTCCAGGTTCCGACCATCGACATCGACAAGAAACAGATATGCCCGGTTAAAACCGAGTCCCTGTGATGCGGTTACGCCGGTTAGAATGATTTTTAGCACATCATCCAGATCGGCCGTCGATGACAGCGCCTCGGAGACCTGAGACATGACGGAAAGTTCAAATATGGCTTCTTCCAGCTCACTTTTCTTTTTCCAGGAATCCGTGACATCCTGCAGAAGGCCGAAAATACCGGCAACCGCCCCGTCATTCTGACGAAATGGTCCACACTGAACATTAATAACGGCAAAATGCCCGCGCCGATTAGTACAGCGATGCTCATCCAGGCGGAATACCCGGCCGGAAAGAATGGTGGCGAGTTCATCGGACAGACCGCATCCGAGATTTATATCAATATCAAACAAGGTATTACCGACAGCGTCGTCAATGCCGTCATACCCGATCAGCCGGGCGGCTTCGGAATCCAGATATCGTATGATACCTTTCTCGTCGGCAATAAAAAAGCCGACCGGCAGAATATCGAAATTACTCTGAATCAGCGCTATCATACTGTTTTCCGGCGCGGATATGAGCTGAGCTTCCATGATCTATCCTCTGGCCGATGATTTCTCAATATTTATCATTTTGATATTGTCTGCGCCTTCAATATAAGTCTCGGATACCAAATCATCGATTTCCAGCAGACGGTGATTTAAATCGGCAATTCGCAGCGCTTCGGCCTCAATCTTTTTAAGCCGTTGAGCGGTCATTTTACTAATGTCTTTTTCAATTACCAACAGGTACTGAATATTTCCGATAATAACCGAAAGTGGATTGTTGATTTCGTGGTTCATTGAAATCGCCAGTTCGCGGACCGCAGCCAGACGTTCATTATTGATGATATTTTCCTGAGCCCTTTTCAGGTCTTTCCTGGCCTTTTTCAGGGCGGCATTCTTAATTTCGAGCTTGTTCTGATAAATCAGACGGTCAATTGATACCGCCATATGATCGCCTACCACACTCAACAAGCGAATATCCTTTTCCCGGAAAAATCCGCAACAGTCGCCGGCAAAGGTGACTATTCCGATAAGACGGTTATCGACCGCCAGGGGCACAATCAGGCATGAACCTTTTTTATCCCGGCGAGTATCCGAAGGAATTTTAACATCCGACAAAAGAATCGGCTTTTTATGGCTGGCCACCCAGGCCGGGAATTCCTCGGCCAGTTCACTGTCCACAAAATCGGTTGGGCTGACCATCTCGCCGAGAGATATTATTTCCTCAAGCTTACCTATATTTTTATTAAACAACTGAAGAACGGCTCCCTCAAAAGGAAGGATTTCGCGAATAGCCTCAAGAACCATAATAAATGTCTCTCTTGTTGGCGGATTGGATCGTAAAATGGATGAAATCTCGGCCAGGAGATTTAGCTTATTCCAGAACCGCGTGACCTGCCCGTCAGGATTTTTAATCTTATCCTCCAAAAAACACTCCCCGGGTCATTTTTTTGATTTCGTCAAATAGTCCTCTGGCCGCCTTCTCATCGAGAGACTTGAAGAGGAGCGCTTTTTTATGGGCCGGCACCATAAGGGCCGGATCATCCGGATCATCATCGGCAAACTGCCATTGATCGGCCGCCTTGACTTCATACCTGATCTTCTTCATACTTACCAGCCGCTCTTTTTTAATATCAACAATCCGCAGTTTACCGGTAAGAACGGCAAATACCCGATAGCGAAACACCACCAGCGGTATGACCGTCACCTTGCGCCGCTCCAGATCAATACGGTCGACGACAATATCGATAAGAAAACGTCCTCCCAGCGACCGGCCGCGTTGAATAAGATCGGAAAATGTTTCGAAAGTATCATAATTGTACGGCAGGGAATCGACCAGATCCATCTGAATGATAGGGACACCGGTTACGGCCGACAGGTACAGCCCCAGCCGCTCATCCAGATGAATGTCGGCCCAGGGACACGGGGGCATTTCCAGGTTGATAATCACACCGTCATCCGTGAATGCCGCCGGTACAAACAGCAGGACCAGAACGGCGACCAGTATAATGAATTTACCCATCGCCATTGAAATCGTCCGCCCCGGAGACTTTCCGGTAATAGACATAGCGCGACAGGACATTGCTCAGGCGCTCGTCAAATGATGTCAGATTTTCGGGAATAACATCCAGTTCGGCCGCACTGAGTCCGTCCTGGAGGTACTCATTGGGGACAAACTCAATGCCGACTAGCCACTGCCCGTTATCGGAAACGGCGCGCTTGACCAGGCCGACAATACCGTCGAGTTCCTCCACTTCCTGCAGGGACATACTAATAACTACCAGGGCGCCTTCGGCCACCGGATCATTACTTTCGATTAAAACTCCCCCCGCGGAAAGGTTCAGGATATTTCCTCTGAATGCAGGCCCATCGCCCTGCGGCCAGAATCCGCCGGATTCGTCCTTGAGAACGGCATATTCAATCGGTTCGGAAATTTCCAGGCGGATATATCGTCTGGTCTGATCTTTGTACAGCCTGAACGGCGATCTGACCGAGACCACATTCTCCCCGGCCTCGATATCCGAAATAATTTTAGTGCGTGAATCATCCATGACATGGCTCCTTTAGATACTATCTGTTTTTTTTTATTTTCAGTCAAAACTCAGCCAGTTCATTGCGCTTGATCCTATCAAGTCCGCATGT
>DAOWOO010000197.1 GCA_030642025.1 Candidatus Zixiibacteriota bacterium
AGAAGCTCAGTCGTAAACGGTTTGATAATGTAATCATCGGCGCCCAATCCAACCCCCTTGACGACCGATTTGCCGTCATTCATACCGCTGCAGAGGATAACCGGGACATTTTTCAAATGCTTCGCGTTTCGGGTATAATTAAGCAATTTATACCCGTTAATATCCGGCATGTCAATATCGGATATTATAAGATCAACTGTCTCACCGCTTTTGAGAAATTTTTTCGCTTCCCGGCCCGAGGTTTTGGTAACCACCTCAAACCGGTTGTTCTCAAGAATTTCAGCAGTGCATTCCAGCAGGTCCGGGTTGTCGTCTATCAATAATATGCGCATATATAAAACCGTCTTTTCCGTTACTTACTATAATCGACAGAATACTTCAGTAGTTGAATGGGCTATCACCGGTAGTCAATAAGTCGAAGAGCATACCCTTAAAAGGGAACAAGTCTCTTTCTGTTGATGTTTTAATAGCGTTGGTATTTATAGGCCAGACGGAGATTTGTCTGCGGTTTATGCCATGGAGACTGTTTTCAATGTCGGCCGTATTGAGGGCGATAGCCTTTTTATTGATTCTTTTAATACCCGGCCTGCAGCCGGAATCTTCTGGAAATAAGGTCGAAACATTTAGCTGCGGCGCCGGAGGGACAGTTAATGAAAGCGGGGAGAGTATGTCCGATGAAAATAACAGAGATGACAGCGAGTGGCAAAAGCGTCTGACACGCGAGCAGTATGAAATTACACGCCGGAAAGGTACCGAACGCGCCTTTACGGGAAAATATGACGATCATTACGAAGACGGGATTTATCGCTGTGTTTGCTGCGGTAATGAGCTTTTTGATTCCAAATGCAAGTATGATTCCGGTTCGGGCTGGCCGAGTTTTTGGAAGGCCATAGACAACAAAAAGATTGCTTCGGTCACCGACAGCAGTCTCGGTATGATTCGTATCGAAATAACCTGCCGACAATGCGGGGCGCACCTGGGGCACCTGTTCAACGACGGCCCCGAGCCGACCGGCATGCGTTACTGTGTAAATTCCGCCTCTTTGGAATTTGAGAAAAGAAAATAGAGCCTGCCACATTCTTATATATAGAATCAGCCCCCGGAGCATAAAATAAATACCTGAATATCCGTCTATATGAAAAATCTGCCAAGATACTACTTGACAAATCCGATGATATGTATTAACTAATTAGTTAGTTTAACCGTATAGTTAATTAAGGTGATGACAAGACCAATAAAATCGGCTCGTGAAAAGCGCGACACAATAGGAAAAATACTCGACGCGGCCTGTGAGGAATTCGCCGAATACGGCCTGGCCGGAGCCCGAGTGGACCGCCTGGCGCACCGGGCAGGGGTCAACAAGGCGATGATATACTACCATTTCGGCTCCAAGGAAAAACTGTACCAGGCGGTAATCAATGAACATTTTAACCGTATTCGCCAGATTGCCGATATTGGTGATTTCACGGGCGACGATATCGAAACCGTTTTTCTCGGTTTTACCGAGGGATTGCATTCGGTTTTTGTCGGCCGGGAGAAATTCATACCGGTTTTTCTGAGAGAAATGGCCTCCGGGGGCGAGTATTTTACGCAGGGAATGGCCAGGGTGATTGATGAACTCGGCCTTACCCGTCGGTTGAAAAAAATAATAGATGAAGGAAAGCGGCAGGGGCATTTCCGGGATGTCGATACCCGGCAGGCAATAGCCTCGTTTATCGGCATGAACATGATGTACCAACTGACGGCGCCGGTATTCAACGCTGTCTGGGAGATAAAAGATGAAAAAATATTTCGCAAACACCGCCCCCGGGCGGTGGTCGATCTTTTCCTTAACGGGATCAGGGCCGAATAGATTGGCGGCAACTGCGGCGGCACTGCTGTTTTTGCTGTTTATTGCACCAACAGTACTTGCCGATACGGAACTGAGTCTGGCCGAGGCGGTCAGGCAGGCGCTGGAGTATTCTCACCGTATCAAGGCGGGAGAGCATGATTCGGCGTCAGCCCGGCATGATTTCAACACGGCCCGCGCCCGGCGTTTCCCCACCCTGTCTCTCAGCGCTGTCTCATATTATATGGATGAAACCGAGTCGATTGATTTTCCGATACCGCAGGTGCCGGATATGGAAATCGGATCCAAAGAGAATTACCAGGCCGATTTAAAACTGTCGGCGCCGCTTTACACCGGCGGCAAGCTTTCCGGGAGTATTGCCGCCGCAGAAGCCGCTCTCCATGGCGCCGCATATACTCTCGAAGCCAGACGCATGGCGGTCGCCTATAATTGCCGGAAAGCGTATTTCAATTTGATGCTTTCCGATATTATGGTACGCTCGGCCGAAGCATCGCATCAGCGGATTAAAATAATCAAGGACGACGCTCAAAATCTGTTTCAAAACGGTCTGGCCGATTCCATTGACCTTCTTGACACCGAACTGGCCTTTCAGCAAACTCGGCATGCTCTTGATATTCGGCGCACCGCTCGTACAAATGCATCATCAATACTGGCCAATCTTATTGGTATGGCATCTAATGATAATATTACGATAACTGAGGAAAGATCATCTCCGGATAGAGATAAATACAATCAACAGTCATCGGCTATGATTAACCGCCCCGAACTCCAGGCGCTCGACAGCCGAATACGCTCCGCCGATCAACTGGCCAGAATCAGCGCCGCCGGATATTTCCCCGATCTGAGCGCCTACGCCGGATACTCCTACGGAAAACCGAATCGCGATCAGTTTAACAGTACCTGGAATGACTTTTTTATGGTCGGACTCTCATTGAACTGGACATACAATTTCGGCGGGAAGACCCGGTATAGTATCAAATCCGCTCGGCAGTCGGCCTTTTCGGCCCGAATGGAAAAACGTGATTTGGCCGAGCAGTTGAATCTTTACGCGGATATAGCCCTTGAAAATATTAATCATGCCGCTCGTTCGATGGCCATATCCGAGAAGGAATATCAAATATCGCAGAACAAATACCGCCTGGCCGAAAACAAACATTCGGTGGGAAATCTTACCATAAACCGACTTCTGGAACTTGAAAAGGAACTGACCGCCGCCGAGCAAGCCTACCGGGCATCAATAATTAATTACTATATTTCGGAGAACGAATATTTTTATGCCGTCGGCTCTCCGGAAATATATGGAGGGCTATGATATGCGAATTAAGCAATTAATAATTCTGTCGATTTTCGGCATCGTTTTTGTCCAGTCGTGTAATCATAAAGACGTCCCGCCCGGGGGTTCCGGATTCATCGAGGCCACCGAAGTTATTGTCTCATCGGAAGCCGCCGGCAGGCTTGAGTCTCTGAATTTCGACGAAGGCGATCGGATACAATCAGGCGACACGATAGGCATGATTGATACTGTCACCACCGCACTCCGATTGACCAGTGCGAAAGCGGCCCGTCTGGCCGCCGAGGCTGGCTGTGAAGCGGCCGGATTGTCCGTAAAACAGGCGTCGATAAACTATGATCTGGCCGGCAAGGAATTCGACCGGGTTAAATCGCTTATTAAATCCGGTTCGGTCAACCGTCAGCAGTACGACAAAACCGAAAACGCATATAATCTGGCTGAACTGGCCGGATTGCAGGCAAAAGTTTCTCTTAGCGCCGCCGAGGCGGAACTGGCGCGAATTGACGCCGAAATAGCCATACTGGAAGATCAGAGGGACAACTGCTTCCCTGTTTCACCTGAGACCGGAATTGTAATTGATAAGTATATCAAAACCGGCGAACTGGCCTCAATTGGCAAATCACTGGTCAAAATCGCCCGGCTTGATGAAGTCTGGGTTAAGGTGTACCTTCCGCCTTGCGATCTGTCCGGCATTCAACTCGGAAGCGAAGCTGAAGTTGATCCCGAGGACGGTCGCGAAACTCCGCTGATCGGTAAGGTCACCTGGATTTCCGATGAAGCCGAGTTCCTGGCTCGCCCACTCGATCCCTACCAACGAACGCACTCCTTCAGAAAGGACCTTGAATCTCTCGCCCGGCTGGCTCAGGAATTCAAAGCAGGAACCATCGTCGTCGGCTTGCCGCTGAACATGGATGGTTCCAAGGGGGAGATGGCGATGGAGGTCGAGAAGTTCGTAGCTCAACTACAAGCGATCTCAAAGATCAGCATCGTCGTTTCCGATGAACGCTTAACAAGCGTAGAAGCTGAGCGGGTATTGTTGGAAGGAAACGTCAAACGCAAGGACCGAAAGCAATTAAGAGACGGACTGGCAGCGACGCTCATTCTCCAAGGGTACCTGGACAGTCAATCCT
>DAOWOO010000364.1 GCA_030642025.1 Candidatus Zixiibacteriota bacterium
AATATAAAAACCGCTTACAAAGAGGTCTGGGAAGGTATCCGCAATACCCGCAAATATCCGGGCGTGTTACGTTTTCTGATCGCCGATTATTTCTTTGAGGATTCCGTGGCCACGGTAATTTTAAACATCGGTATATTTTCTTCCATAGTTATAGGATTTACCGATTCCAACCTGACGGTCTTTCTGATTATTTCAACCGTTTTTGCCATGATAGGCGCATTCATTATCGGCAAACTGACACAGATTATAAGCCTTAAGAAAATGATGTCAATTATCATATGGGGATGGTTGATTGTATTAATGATGTTCATCGTGATTGAAAACCCGATCGCCGTATATGTACTTGGATCTTTGGTGGGAATACTGTTGGGCGGACTCTGGACCGTCTCTCGCCCGCTTCTGGCCGAAATGGTGCCCCGAAATGAACTGGGAAGGTTTTTCGGGCTGTATTCACTTTCGGGCAAGGCGGCGGCCATGATCGGCCCGGTACTCTGGGGTGTGATTGTATATATTTTTAACCCTGAACGGACAGCCGGGAAGGCCCTGTCCGAAATAATGAGTCTATCAACTGAAGATGCCGACAAACTGCCGTATCGTCTGGCCGTATTTTTATTAATAGTTGCAATGGCGATTGGACTTTTTATATTCAGAAAAGTGCCTGAGAAAGAAGGATAAGTCGACAATATGATCCGCAACGGAAATTATTACGAATATACAGGCTGTATACATATTCACACCACTTACTCTGACGGAACCAAATCTGTCGAGGAAGCCGCTCAGATTGCATCATCGGTAAACCTGGATTATATTTTAATTACCGACCATATGACCGTTAAGGCCCGAAAAGAGGGCAAAGAGGGATATTACGACGGTACTCTGGTTTTGATCGGGTATGAACATAATGACACCGAAGACTGTAATCATTATCTGCTTTTTGGAACCGGCGATGTTCTACCCTCTGATATGAGGCCGAAGGAATATGTCGCCGAGGGCAAAAGGCAGGGGGCACTGGGGATAATAGCTCACCCCGATGAGATCCGTCCCCGTCTCGGCAAGTACCCGTCGTACCCCTGGCTGGCCTGGAATGCCGAGGGCTTCGACGCTATTGAAATCTGGAACCAGATGTCGGAGTGGATGGAATCATTGAAACCATATAACAAAATAAAAATGGTTTTCTCTCCCCGTAAGTTTTTGCAGTCACCCTCAAAACGGATACTCGGCAAATGGGATGAATTGAACAAAAAGAAAAAAATCGCCGCGGTCGGCGCCGTTGATGTTCACGGCTTTCCATACCGGATAGGTCCGATCAGGATAACCATTTTCCCATATAAAGTACAATTTCAGTCGCTGCGCACTCATTTGCTTATACCCGAAAAGCTTTCAACCGATATTGCCGTTGCCCAAAAACAGATATATGACGCTATCCGCGATGCCCGGGCGTTCGTATCGAATTGTCGCTGGGGTGACGCTTCCGGTTTTGAATTTGAGGCACGGCGGGGAAGTGATTCAGTCGTGAGCGGCGGGACCCTGGAATCATGTGAGGGCGCTCGAATTACCGTAAAAACACCCGGCCGTGGAAATATCCGGCTGGTTATGGACGGACTGGTGCAGGCCGAAACTTACGGCGATTTTCTGGAATACGTTCCCGGTCAAAACGGGCTTTATCGTGTGGAAGTGTTTAAAAAACACAAAGGCTGGATATTTTCGAATCATATCCGAATCGGAGTTTGAATCTATAACATATCAACGTGTTTGTTAATATTTTTACAAATATTGTTGACTTGAATTCGGAGAATCACTATAATCTGCGCTATGGTGACAGGTGGGATGTTGAATGGAGCAGTTTGAAACATTTTTCCCTATCATTTTTCTGATAGCCTTGGTAACGATAATTGCGCTTTCTTTTATTGTGATGTCAATTATTTTCGGGAAGCGCACCAAAGGCGGCCATAAAGGTGACCCGTATGAAAGCGGTATGCCCCCACTGGGCACAACTCAGGAGCGTTTTCCGGTAAAATTCTACCTGATTGCGATTCTGTTTATTATTTTTGATATTGAGGTGGTTTTTCTTTATCCCTGGGCGGTAATCTACGACAAACTCGGCATGTTTGGTTTCATTGAGATGCTGGTTTTTGTCGTTATACTGCTGGTCGGCTATTTCTATATGCTTGGAAAGGGAGCGTTGAAATGGGATTAGAGGAAAAGATACCTGATTCAATAGTCTTGACAACTCTTGATAAAGTGGTTGGTTGGGCGCGCAAGCGGTCGATGTGGCCTTTGGGAATGGGGCTGGCCTGTTGCGCTATCGAAATGATGGCGACTTTTTCTCCACATTATGATCTGGCCCGGTATGGTATGGAGATAATGCGTCCATCGCCGCGCCAGGCCGATTTGATGATTGTTTCCGGCCGGGTATCGATCAAAATGGCTCCGGTTTTGAAACGGTTGTATGACCAGATGCCCAACCCCAAATGGGTTATTGCCATGGGGTCGTGTGCTTCCTGCGGCGGCGTGTTCAACAACTATGCCGTGGTGCAGGGCGTTGACAGGATTCTTCCGGTGGATATGTATATACCGGGCTGCCCCGCGAGACCGGAGCAGTTGATCGAAGGAATAGTAAAGCTGCAAGAACGGGTGGCCAACGCTAAACTGGTAGAA
>DAOWOO010000148.1 GCA_030642025.1 Candidatus Zixiibacteriota bacterium
AAAGCCGAAAAAGATATCGCCAAGTTCATATGCCTGGGGATTCCCATAGCTGTCTTTCCAGTAACTGGAAGTCTGACTGAAACCGAAAGAGTTTACAATGGCGATATGGACCTGGTTGCCCTCGATGTCATAATGTAAGCCTTCAAGGTCAAATTTCTCGCCACCTTCACCGTATGGTCCGGGTGACGGAAAGGTGTCAATATTACATGGGTAGCTGATCGGGGAATAGTTGTTATTACGGTCGAATGGATTATCAATACCGAAATCGTATCCGGGCCAGGTGAATTCATAGGCAAACGCGGATGAGAAGATAAATAAGCCAGCAAGTGCGGTAAATAACAAGACTCGTTTCATAACACTACCCTTTACATGGACAAAATAATAGTTTTATCTACTAAAAAGTCAGCAATTACAGTGCCGGAATAATGCTGAAGTCCGACATGTTATAGGTTGCTATACTACAACGTGTTAGAGGGCTTGGCGGGGTTTTCTCAGGGCGATGAACCAGATAATTATGCATTGATGTGCATAATATGAACAATTCAGGTGCAATCTCTTTTGCCGCTTTCAGTTGTGTTCATTGTCAGGCTCTCAGATTTTGTATGAAATCGCTGTTGTTTCAGCAATCCCGGCGTATGCAAAAAGGAGTCTTTGGTGACAAAAACTATTATGAAAAAGGGTAAGGATTTAAAAATAATGGACTTTATAAGGTCGGATCATGGGGAAAGTGATGCCTCTTCAACCCTTTTTTCAAGGCGGCGGAAGACCGGTTATTATTCGTGGAGCAGTTCGGAGACATACCAGAAATTTAAAATTGATCTTTATCGATTTTTGAGGGATAATATCCCCCTTTTGAATTCATGTATCTGGACCTGGACACGGTTGTCATCGGCGCCGGGACAATTTATCGTAGAGGGTGAAATTTCCCAGGCGATAAAGAAGAAGGCAACTGAGCTGCTTGACGAGATGAGTCTGAGAATTTACCCGTATAAGTACCACCGGGCGGCCGGGTTTGATTCATTTTTGCCGCTGTTGTTTAATGCTCTATATACTGACGGCGCTTTTGCGGGGTTTCTGGTTCTGCGGTCTGATATGAGCGGTGTTGACAGGTTTGAGCCGATTGATTCGGCATATGTAACCGGATCGGATAATAAGGATCGTGCCGGGCTTTGTTATCAGGCCGAAACCGGCAATATACGGCTGGACAGTGATGATTTTTACTATCTCGGTCTGAACAATGATATTCAAAGCGGATTGGGGAAATCGATCCTGAGCGCGGTTCCGTTTGTGGCTCATATTGAACAGCAATTAATTGATGATATGCGCCGCACCATGCACAATTCGGGATATCACCGGCTTCATGTCAAGATAACGCCGCCGGGCAGGAATTCTGGTGAATCGGATGAGGCTTACACGGATAGAATCAACGAGTATTTTGACAGTACCGTTTCGATGATAAGGGGATGTCAGCCCGATGACAACCCGGTTACATGGGACAATGTTATTATTGACTATGTGGGGCCCAAAAATGTCCGTTCAGCGACCAATTCCTGGTCGCTGACCCACCGGGCTATGGTGGAAGAGATTTGCGCCGGGACTAATTTATCTCCTTTTATGCTGGGGTACAGTTACGGCACCACTCACAACTGGGCCGAGTTCAAGTATGACCTGGTGATGCGGCAGGTGCACTCGGTTCAAAGGCAGGCGGCTAGGTTTCTGGAATGGATCGGCAATATCGAATTGGCACTCCGGGGAATCAATTGCCAGTGCCGGTATGTCTTTGATAACAGTCTCAGTTACCAGGCATCAGAACGGGCGGAGATTCAAAAGAGTTCGGTGGACAACCTTATTAAACTATATTCGGCCGGATTGATCAGCAAAGAGGCTGCATCCGAAAAAGCCGGTGGTTTGATATAGACAGTCTATTCACGGAATCCGACTGGCGTCGGGCGGTGCATGATATCCCGTTTTTCTCCGAGAAATTCTTGGGCATAACCGCTCATCCGGGGCAGAAGAAATGGCTGAATGGGAGCGTCATGCCGGAAAACCTGCTGGTAACCGGCAATCGCTGGGGCAAATCATTTGTCGAGGCAATTAAGATCATTCACCATGCCCTGTTTCGTATCAGGGATACGAAGTATGATTCCGCCGGGCGTTATCATATCGTTACGGCCAGTATCACTCTGGATCAGGCGAGGATAATCTTCGGGACCGTTCTTCGCATTTTAAACAGCTCCTGCAGAATCGAGGGGTTGGTCAAAAAGCATACCGTTACGCCGTATCCCCGGCTGGTTCTCGGCAACGGGGCTGTGATTGACGCCCGTTCGACCCAGAGACGGGGAGAGTATCTGTTGGGCAACGATTATGATTTCTTCGTATTTGACGAAGTCGCCTTTGATCCCGAGGCGGAGTATGTGGTCAATGAGGTTGTCAAGATGCGGTTGGCCGACCGAATGGGGAAACTTGACCTGGTATCAACTCCCAACGGCCGCAACTCGTTTTATCGTAAAATGAACGAGTTGAAAGAACGTCCCGAAAGCGCTTATATTCAGAGCGGCGACACCCGGGATAACCGCCATATTTCGCGGGAGTATATCGACATGCAGGTCAAATACCTCAGTGACAAACGGGTGGCGCAGAATATCATGGGGCAGTTTGTCGATTCGGGCGGCGAGGTGATTCCGGGCCGTGATATCGACGCCGCCATGGCCGCCATGCGGGGGTATAATGAGTCATCGCCCGATGACGCCCGTAACAAGTACTATATCTCCGGATGGGACCTGGCGCGCAAGCAGACGGCGACTGCCGGGGTGACTATCGAGGTTTCCGACGGTGTTTGCACTGTTGTGGAAGTGACCCGGATCAGGAAATGGGACTGGAATATCATACTGGAGGCGATCAGAAAACAGCAGAAACTGTTTCCGGGGCGGCTTCTTCTTGACGCTACCGGCCTGGGCGATGTGGTGGTGTCGCAACTGGCCGATCTTAATCCTACCGCTGTAATCTTCACGGAAAAAACCAAGGCCGCTCTTCTGACCAATGTCGAACTGATCCACAGCATGAGAAAAATCAGGTATGACCGCTGGGAAATCGCCGATGAGAGCGGAAAGGTTTGGTCGCTTGAGGATGAACTTCGCTCCGCCTGCTGGGATAATAATAACCGCTGCGATGGATTGATGGCGCTGGCATTGGCCCTGTGGCCGCTTCACCGGCCGGATGGTCCACCGGTTATGCCGCGCGTGGGTAAAATATAGTAATATGGCGGTAGGTTATTATATATCGTTGCTGGTTGGACGTGTTGATAGAATTATACGGCGCCGTAGACATCACTGAAGGTGATACAAAGTGATGCGATAAAAACTACCGTGGCCAGAACCCACTTGAGCAAAGTTGATCTTTTGCGTGCCTTGTAGAGTACCATCACAATCCTCTCAATAAATCATAAGACGTTCAACTGTGTATTGAGCAAGCGGTATGCCATGCCTGAGGCAATCCTCCGAGAAGTGTAATTGCATGCAGTACAATAAGATAATTATGGGCTGGGGTGTGGGATTGCAGTAAGCTTCTGACTTTGGGATGAAATCGGTTGCATATATTACCCCGTTTATTGAGTGGTGATTTAGGGGTGATTCTGCTGGCGGCTGTTAAGTGACGGAGGTAAAATGAAGAATTTAATTGGAAAAATTGCCGCATCACTGGCCGAGCAGGATCAGTCGGAAATATCCAGGCTTATTGAAAAACTAAATGCCAATATCAGACCGCCGGAAAAATTGGCCGATGAGGATGTTTATATTCGGGCGATGTATATCGTTTCGGACAGGGTCAACAGCTATGGCGGGCGGTTTCCGGCCGATGAGCATGACCGGTTGATTGAACTTCTGATTGATTCGCCGGTGTTGATCGGGCACCGCAAGGACAGTCTTCCGATTGCCCGTAATTTCCACGCGGAGAGGATTGAAAAAAACGGCGTCAACTGGGTGAAGGCCTATTTTTACTGGCTTAAAAGTGCCGAAAACGGGGAGAACCTTCAAAAGAATATCGACGGCGGCATATACAAGGAATGTTCGATCAGTTTCATTTTCAGCTTTCCCGAATGCTCTATCTGCAAGGGTGATATAAGAGAGTGTGATCATCGGCCGTTCGCCGAGTACAGTACGCCCGATGGCAAGCAGAAAGCATGGTTCAATTACCGTAAGATTGAAAAGGTGCTGGAGACATCGCTGGTTTATCGCGGTTCGGTGAAGGATACCTCGATTACCCGTGAACTGGTATTTTCCAAGGGTGTCGGTGATACCGCGGTATGCAAGACGTCCGATCTTATGCTCGCAGGGAGAAAACGAATCTGGGATCCGAGCGTGCTTGATTTGACATTGAACTATTTTATTATGCCAGCCTATGAATCGGTTTCGGTGGCTATCACCTGTACGGGCGAAAGTGTGCAAGCCCGCACCATGCAGGGGGAGAGGATTAATCCGGAGACGTTGAAAAATATTCTGTCCGGCATAGACTGGCCGGACGGAGAGTACACTATAGAAGGCCGGTTAATCGGCTACCGCGGGAAGCAGCGTCAGAGCGTATCGGAACTGGTGAAATATCTTCGCGGGGAAAAATCAACTGTCAGGCGGATGGATATCAGGGTCATCGACCTGGTGTCTCTCAACGGTGATAATTTAGCCGAATTACCGGGGTCGGTGCGGCGGGAAAAGCTGGAGGCCCTATTTGCCAATAATGCGGCACATTTAGTACCGGCGGAAAAGTGCCCCGGCGACAGGCTGGCCGGAGTGATTAACCGCCGGACCACCCGTTTTGGAGTGGAGCTTTTCGCCTGCGGTTTATCGGATAAATATCTTTTGACGCATCGCAAACTGCTGCCGTGCCGGATAGATTCGGTAGATGAATCAGGGGGGACTATTTCATGCACGCTACCGGCTACGGGAAGCGAGAGAC
>DAOWOO010000209.1 GCA_030642025.1 Candidatus Zixiibacteriota bacterium
AAAAAAACGCTGGGTCTCTCGGGACAGCGCCATCAACGAGATACGAAGTGATAGCGTCTTTGGGCAATCATTATCCTGTTCGTTGTCTGTGTCGCTTATTGGCGGTATCTTCCAGTGGTTATTATTCATGGTTGAATCGTTCGCCGAGTCGCCGGGAGAGGGAGAATACAGAGTTGTTATCGGCTATACGTCAGATTGATAGGGAAGTAAATCACTGTTATGGTTCACCTCGGATGCATGCCGAGTTGAACAGTCGCGGGTATAGATGTGGTCGTCATCGAGTAGCGCGGCTAATGCGACAGCATGGTATAGCGGTTCGTAAGCGTATCAAGCGTCCGGGGAATCGGTTCACTGATGATCGGGGTAAAGCACCCAATCTTCTGAATCGTCAGTTTGCTGTGGAACAGATCAACCGGGTGTGGGCAACGGACATAACCTATATTCGGACATCACAGGGGTTTGTATATTTGGCTGTGGTTCTTGATCTGTATAGCCGCCGTGTGATTGGCTGGGCTATGCGCTCCCGATTGGGAGCTGAATTGGTGTCGGCGGCGTTGCGTCAAGCCCTCGGTCAACGTCGGCCAACATCCGGCATCATGCATCACAGTGATAGGGACGGATTATATGCCAGTGCTGCTTACCAGGAATTGTTAACCGAACACGGATTTATTATCAGCAACAGTCGTAAGGGGAATTGTTATGATAACGCCTGTGTCGAATCGTTCTTTGCTCGATTGAAAATCGAATGCATGTATCCGGGAAGATTTGTTAATCGAGCCCAGGCAGAACTTGACATATTTAAATATCTGGAGGTATTTTATAATCGGGTTCGTCGTCATTCCACGCTGAATTATCTCAGCCCGGTTGACTTCGAACAGAAAAACCAATAACCTTGTTTAACTGTCCAATAAAACAGGGAAAGATCATTTCCGACCTACGCGAACTAATTCAGGCGGTAGATCAGATTGAAACTTTATGATCTACCGCCATTATAAGTCTTATTACAGCTTTCCGTACTTTTCGACTCCCTCTTTGTACAGATTACCGCCGTGGCAGTCCAGAGCCACGATAGCCGGGAAATCCTTGACGGTCAACTTGCGTATCGCTTCGGCTCCGAGATCTTCATAGGCAATCACTTCGGCGGCTTCAATCGACTTGGCAATAAGCGCGCCAGCTCCGCCGACTGCGGCCAAGTAAACAGCCTTGTGCTTTTTCATCGCTGCGACTACTTCCGGACCCATCTCGCCTTTGCCGATCATCCCCTTTTGTCCGGCTTCGATAATTCTGGGTGTGTAGGCATTCATGCGGTACGATGTTGTCGGGCCGGCCGAGCCGATTGGCTGCCCCGGTTTGGGCGGCGTCGGGCCGACAAAATAAATAAGTTGTCCCTTGACATCAAACGGCAGTTGTTCGCCTTTTTCCAGAAGCTCCACCAGCCGCTTGTGAGCGGCGTCACGAGCGGTATATACTGTGCCGGTTATAAGCACCTGATCGCCGACCTTGAGATCCTCGACCACTTCATCGGTCAGCGGCGGCGTGATTTTTTTCTGTTCAGCCATGATTATATCTCCAATTCAATTATTATCGTTATAGTTCAACATGTTTATGCCGCGCGGCGTGGCATTGCATGTTCACCGCTACCGGCAGGCTGGCGATATGGCAGGCATAGGTTTCAATATGCACGTCCAGCGCCGTGGTGGTGCCGCCCAGACCCTGCGGGCCGATACCGAGTTTGTTGATTTTTGCGAGAAGCTCCAGTTCCAGGTCGGCGTAGAACTTATTCGGATTACGGTCACCCACCGGACGCAATAACGATTTCTTGGCCAGCCAGGCGCATTTTTCGAATGTGCCGCCGATGCCGACCCCGACAATAACTGGCGGGCAGGGATTGCCGCCGGAACGCCGCACCCGGTCGATCACGAAATTTCTGACCCCTTCGATACCGTCGGATGGTTTCATCATCTTTACTTCAGACATGTTTTCCGAGCCGCCACCTTTGGGCGCCATAGTTATATTGATTTTATCGCCGGGCACAATATCATAATGAATGATCGCCGGAGTATTGTCGCCGGTATTTTTACGCTCAATCGGATCACTCAGGGCCGATTTGCGAAGATACCCGTCCTTGTACCCCCGTCGGATACCCTCATTTAAGGCTTCGGTCAGATCACCTCCGGTTACGCGCACTTCCTGCCCGATATCGACGAACAGCACCGCCAGCCCGGTATCCTGGCACATCGGCGACTTCTCGTTTAAGGCGATATCGGCGTTGGCCAGAACCTGGTCCAGAATCCCCACGGCAACCGGGGAGGCTTTCACCTCTTTGGCCCTTTTTATGGCATCGATCACGTCATTGCCCAGGTCGTACGAGGCCTCAATCGTGATCTTGCGCACCGCATCGACAATTGTGTCAGTACTTATCTCTCTCATTTTTCATCTCCATTTATCTGACAGCAATATAGATTTTTGTCGTCAGTTATTTTTACTTATCTCTTCATACAATTTATTAACATTGGCAATGCGCTTGTTCAGGGCCGGGTGGTCATAGAACCAGAATTCGATTATCCCGGCCGGATCCGGGTCGGCCAGGTTGTACGCCGACAGTTTCTCAAAGGTCACCTGCGCCGTTTCGGCGTCCACCCCGGAAAGCCTGAGACCGTACTCATCGGCATCATACTCCATAATACGCGAGACGCCGTTGGTCAGCGGCTGGGATACAAAGCTGAACACTGAAATAAAGAGCATTATCAACGGCAGTGAGGCTATCTGTCCGAGCCGGTCGAATTTGAATTTTTGGGAATATCTCCTTATTACACCGGGCAGGATTTTGTCCATCAGGTAGAAACCGATCAATATCATGACGATTGCCAGGCCAATACCAATCCACATATGGTTCATCATATAATGCCCGATCTCATGCCCCATGACGTATTTCAACTCATCGACGGTAAACAGTCGGATAGTGTTATCGTACAATACTATCCTTTTGGAACCGAACACGCCGGAAAAATAAGCATTTATCTTCTTTGACTGTCTGGAGGCATCGACTTCAAAAATATCAGGATTATGAATACCCGCTTTTTCTGCCAGCGCTGTCAACTCCTGTCCCAACTTTGTTTGTTCAATCGGTTTGAAGGTGTTGAATATCGGGGCAATCAGGGTTGGATAAATTAGCATGACAAAGACCAGAAACGGCAGCGCCCCGATTGAAAACCACAGCCACCATCTTTTCAGGCTGTTTATCAGTTTATACATTATCGTCACAATAATGAAAAGAAATACAAATGTGATTGCTTCGGATTTAAAAGACTCAATCAACCACTCTCCGGATGACTGGTTGGAAAAACCGTACCTGTGCTCGATTATAAACCCGCGGTAGTAATCAAACGGCAGATTAACCACGAAAAGAAAGACCGTGTAAAACAGAAGGTAAAAAAGATAGACTGCCGTTTTCTTTCCGGTAATCCGTTCCGCCCAGGATTCAAATTTCGCCGACAGCCCGCTAAACAGGAAAGCCAGAAGAATTATTATCCCGATAAAGAAACGGGCAAAACGCCAGATATTCTTAAACCGGGAATAGGATATAAGAAGCTCTTTTCTTTCCGGTGACAGCGGATACCCGGTGTCAAATTCCGATGTTCCATCAGAGGCCAATACGCCGGCAGTCGTATTCGATTCCAGTGCGGCAACTGGGTCATTATTTACAGACGATGAGTTATCCCCACCGGCAAAGCAGGAAACAATTGGAAAAAGCAGGAAACATACAATAGACAGTCGAATCAAGCGAAACCTCCGGTTAGATAACAAAAACGAAAATAGCTAATAGCCGTCGTATTGTCAACCGGCGCAAATCAGCCATAACACTTGAAAATGGTGGGCCGTTTGGTTTTATTGCTCCATGCCATATACCGGAGAAATCGCCGCCGTTTCCGCGTGGTTTATGCTCGGAGAGGAACTCATTCCGGTTGCCGGGGTAGCCTTGCTTTTTATGGGGTAAATAACGACCCTGAAAACCGTGCACAATAAAGACAATAAAAAACGGGCCGCCAGAAAAACAGCCCGTCTGAACCTTGCGCCGGTTTAAT
>DAOWOO010000008.1 GCA_030642025.1 Candidatus Zixiibacteriota bacterium
GGAAGATATTAAAAGGGAATTTGACGGGCACAAGACCCGCTTCGAGGATTATAAAAAAGTTGTGGCCGCACTCGAACCGATTATCGATGATGCCGATATCGCCTCGGTGGTTGCCCGCCGCACCGGGATTCCTCTTGCCAAAATGCTTACCGCCGAAAAAGATCGGTTGATCAAAATGGAGGTGTTTCTTTCGGAGAAGATTGTCGGGCAACAAAAAGCTATCAAGGCGATTGCCAACGCTGTGCGCAAGGCCCGTGCCGGATTGAAGCTGGCACATCGGCCGGTGGGATCGTTTCTCTTTCTGGGGCCGACCGGAACCGGGAAAACATACCTGCCGAAACTTCTGGCCGAGTTTCTCTTTGATGACAAAAACGCTATGGTCAGGCTGGACATGTCCGAATTTATGGAATCGCACTCGGTAGCCAAGATGATCGGCGCCCCGCCGGGATATGTGGGTTACGAGGAAGGCGGTCTGCTGACCGAGGCCGTCAAGCGCAAACCGTTTTCGATTGTGCTTCTTGACGAAGTCGAAAAAGCTCACCCTGATGTGTTCAATGTCCTGCTTCAGCTTCTCGATGACGGCCGTCTTACTGATGGACAGGGCCGAACCGTTGATTTTTCAAACACTATCGTCGTGCTGACCTCGAACTACGCCGCCGATAAAATCCTGGATGCCGACCGCGAGGGACGCGATGTTGATATGGAGGAAGTTCGTTCCTTTCTGTTTACCAAGTTTCGACCTGAGTTTTTAAACCGGCTCAATGAGATAATCATATTTCACAGTTTCACCCAGGAACAGGTGGAAACGATTGCCGGGTTGGAATTCAAAGGTGTTTTGGCTATGCTCAAAGACCAGAATATTGACGCATCTTTAAGCCCCGAGGGTCAGCATAAGCTGGCCGTCGACGGATACACGATTGAACTGGGGGCGCGCCCGATTCAGCGGACGATAGAAAGGGATATAATAAATAAACTTTCGATGGATATTATCACCGGCAAGGTTTCGCCCGGTGATAAGGTGAAAATAGATGTTAAGGACGATGCGTACGTCTTTACCGTAATTGAAAAAACAAAGAATAAATGAATAAATCCAACAAGGAGGATTAAATGGCGAAATTCATCCTTGGAGCAACGGAGCGCGTCAAACGGGATGATTCCATTCCGGTTGAGCTTCTACCCTCGAACAAAATGCTTTATTGCGACAAGCTTAACAATGACGAGGATACCGAGGTTATGCCGGTACGATGTAACAACCTCAAGGAGGTCTTCGAGAAATTCCGGCCGTCGTTTGATGTCGAGCTGGAGTCGACTGATGGTGAACAGGTCAATGCCGAATTCGAAATCAAAGCGATGAAGGATTTTACACCGAAAGAAATGATTGAGAATAACGACCACCTCTCATCGGTGTACTATGGCAAGGAAATGCTGGCTGATCTTGAGAAGCAATTGAAGAAAAACAACGCTCTTAAGAAAACCTTAGGCGATTCCGAGAAAAAGGAAGCTCTGCTTAAAGTGGCCAAATACTATATTGACCTTCTAAGCGAATAAGAAACGAGGTGATGATAGATGGGTGAAGAAGAAAAAAAGATGCAGCCGCAGGAGGCTGAGGCCGCCGAAGCGAAACCGGCGGCAGAGGCCGCGGTAGAGGCGATATCCGATGATGAATTCGCCTCGATTCTGGGCGATAATTTCGGCGATTTTAAAAAGCTGGCCGCCCAGTTACCGTCATTCAAGACCTCCGATGGTGATCTGGTTCGGGGCGTGGAATGGCTGGATCCCAAGAAGGACTTCCAGCGCAAGGAGTTTCTGACCAAGAAGCAGTTTGCCAAACAACGCCAGCTTCTGGCGCAAAGGCTACAGATATGGGTCGAAAACCTTTCCAAAGGCGACAACCTTGACGAAATCCGCAAGGCGCTGAACGAAGAAGCGACCAAAATGGAGAGCAATCTTCAAAAGAATATGAAGAAGGTGCATCGAGCCAGTCGCGAACTGGAAACAACCTACCGGGCTCTTGACAAGTTTTTCGCCAATGCCCAGCAGGAACCCGATGAAAAAATCAACGCCTATTTCGCCAATGTCAGCGCTGAAGAACTGACCGATCCCGATGACCGCGATAAATTCGAACAACTGTCCAAGTCGGTGGCCGATCTCTATCGCGAGTGGAGTATCAAGGAATGTTTCTCGATGTGCGTGGTGCCCGGTTACCTGGGGAGTGTTGAGAATATCGACACTTTCGCACGCCAGATGGGTTTGCCCAATAAACTGCATGTCATGACCGATCTGCCCAATTTCGAGACTTTTGAAGAGGTCATGGAGATGCTCGATGATCCCAACTATGCCAGTCTGCAGGGGATAGACAATTACAAGCAGTATGTCTCGCTGTTCTCCAATTACCTGTTGGCCCGCAATGCCAACGAGTATGAGGACGACGATATGTGGATACCCCCATCGGCGGCGGTGGCCGGGAAAATGTACCAGGGCGATACCACCGTCGGTATGCAGCAGCCGATGGCCGGTTTCGGGTACGGCAAGATCGCCGATGCCAAGTATCTCCGGTTTCGGGCCAATCAGCCGGACGCCTCCAAAATAAACGAGAAGGGCGTCAATCCGATGGTCAGCTTCGAGGGAACTGCCGTAGCTATGGGTGCGGCAACTCTTTTCGGTAAGGAAACGTTTAATATCTATTCGATACGCCGGACATACGACTATGTTTACAAGACGCTGAGAAACTATCTCAACAAGCAGACTTTTTCGGTAATCGACCAGAAATTTATCGACACCCTGCGCCGCGATATCGACAAATTCATGAAAGCGATCTCCGGCGGCGAGAATATTCTCCAGGATTATCGGGTGGAAATATTCGCCGACGATAAGATGCGTAAAAAACAGGAGGTTGACATCAAGGTTGCTCTCAACCCGAAATACCCGGCTCGAACATTCAATATCGAATTCACGGCATGGAATGAAGACGATCAGACCAGCGTGAAGGATAAGTAAATTGGGCTTTCAAAAGAGAAGGAAAGGATGCACAGAATAAGATGTTAACATGTAGGCTTGACTGTAAAATCAAGGTTACAATAAACCATAATTCGCAGGAGAAATGTTATGGCACGCAGACCAATCCTTGAGATTGACGGCGTAAAGTTCAAAAACGTTTACGAAGTTTCCTATGAGCTTTATACCGCCAAGGATGAAACCGGACGTCCGTCGGATCGGGCCCACGCCGGTACCATTAAGATCGCGAGGGAATCGGACGAAAGTATTGATATCTTCCGCTGGGCGGCTGATTCCAGCAAGCCGAAATGGAAAGCGGGTTCGGTTGAGTTTTATAATCCCAATGATGAGGTTATGAAGACACTCAAATGGAAAGAGGGTTTCATAACCAAATATATGGAAACAGTCCCGCATGTTAAGGATAAACCTGATACACAGATTTACGAATATTTTGAAATATCCAGCCATTACGTGTATTTTGGTGATGATCCTGAAAGCGATACCGACTCGATTGATAATCGCTGGGAAGAATAACTGAAAATCGCGGGGCCGGGGCGGGAATTTCCCGCCCCGCCTGCTCAAACCCTGTATAGGTAACTCGTATGAGTATTCTCCAAACCCCGGCGATATGTTCCATCCAGGTCGATAAGGAATTGGTAAAATACGACGTTTCATATGTCGAGTTGGATCAGTTTATTGACGATCATCATATCCTGACCGTCAGGATTCGTGATGTCGGCAAGGTGTCGGCCGATCAGGATTTTGACGATCCCAGTCAGTACACCGGCTTTCTGGGCAAGCCGATAAGTGTGAATATCAAACCCTCCGGCGGCACGGTGGCCGAAGATCGGGAGTTGAAATTCGTGGGGCTGGTGACCGAGGTGCGGTTGGAAAACAGTATCGACGGGATCAATATTGTTCGCCTGATTGCCAAAAGCCCGACCGTATCCATGGATGGCGCGCGCGTTAATGCCTTTTATCGCGATCAGAGCGCCAGTGATATTATAAGCGCGATTATCGGCAATTATCAGATTACCAAGGGCAAGGTCGATTCGGTCAGCGGACAGTACAAGTTCAACGTCCAATCCGCCGAAACCGATTACGAGTACCTGATGCGCTTGGCAACGTCAAAGGGATTGTTTGCCTTTTACGACGGTAATGAATTTCGCGCCGTAAAAGCGTCCGCCTCAAGCAGTGAAACCGAGGAACTGATCTGGCGGGAGACGCTGGGCGCCTTTACGGCCGGTCTGGGTACGACTC
This sequence comes from Candidatus Zixiibacteriota bacterium, assembly GCA_030642025.1. Lineage (GTDB taxonomy): Bacteria > Zixibacteria > MSB-5A5 > GN15 > PGXB01 > DAOWOO01. The sequence goes on from DAOWOO010000008.1 coordinate 4,255, forward strand.
CGCCCAATTATGCCAGCACCTCGTATAATTATGAACAATCCAAGGCATATACCCAGGACAGTGAATCGCTTCCGCCCGATTCATCGATATCGGGAGTGGCCTCGGTTGTCCCTGACGCATCGAAGAAAATATTTTCCAAATCCAGCTATATTGAAAAAGGTGCGGTCGAGGACGCCCAGTCTCTTGACGAATCACTGAAGGTCAATCGGCGTAAGGCTCTTGGCGGAATGGTAAAGTGCACGGGCCAGTCGATAGTTCCCGCTGTGGCAATCGGGCACTGTATCAAAATAACCGGCATGGACAAACTTGACGGTCAGTATTGGGTTACCGAAATCAAGCATGTCTTCGATGAAGGCGGCAAGTACCACAATACGTTTGCCTGCGGTCCCATCGATATCGCGGCGCCGCAATACAAATCGAAGAGGCAAATCGCCACCGCCCTTCAAAGCGCCGTAGTGGTGGACAACAACGATCCCGAGGGGCTCGGACGCATAAAAGTGAAATTCCCCTGGCTTGACAGTGACGATACCTGCTGGGTACGGGTAGCGTCACCGCATGCCGGCAAGGATCATGGCTGGGTATCCCTTCCTGAAATAGAGGATGAAGTGCTGGTCGGTTTCGAGCGCGGCAATGCCAATTATCCGATTGTTATCGGTTCTTTGTATACCAAGGACAATTCCCCACCCGACGAATCAATAGGCGACGACAACAATAAAAAAATATTTCTCACCAAAGGCGGCAATGTCATTGCCATAGACGACAGCGACGGCAGTCAGACGATTACACTTTCCCAGGGCGACAATTCGCTGGTCCTCAGCCTGGACGGGCCGAAAATCACGATTGAATCATCGAACGGCGATATAACCATCAAGGGGGCCAATATAAAACTTGAAGCGGATCAGAAATTTGAAATCAAATCCGGCCAGTTGAAAATTGACGGCGGCCAGAGCCTGGAAATAACTGGCATGCAGAGCAAATACAGCGGCCAGATGGTGGAAATCAGCGGAAGTATAATCAAACTTAATTGATGATGTAAATGGAATACCTGGCATTACCTCTGGCTCTCCGGGATGGCTACCTCAGCCGTGCCTCTTTGCATGATTCCATTTCGTATTCCATCGCTCTTATCCTGAGTACACATCCGGGACAACTCGATTTCGATCCCGGATTCGGTTGTATTATATGGGATAAGGAATATTCGGACCTGCATGCCTCCAACAAGGCGGATATCCGCTCCAGTTTGCGCAATGCCATTGATATGTACGAAAAACGTCTTTATAATGTATATGTGTCCTTTACCCATTCTTCCGGGAGTAATACCAGCGGTCTCGGTATGGTCGTTAAGGTGACCGGCAATTACCGGGAGGCTGACGAGGAAAAGGATTTCAGCGAAAGTTTCATGCTGGGATAAAGCATCATTGAAAGAAATATACAATGGAAAGATCACGTACTAAAGAAGAGATTTTCAATGATATGCATCGCGAGATGCGACGGTGGAACCCCGATGTTTCCGAGTCGGTGGAGCGGCTGGATCCGGTGCTTAAAATACTGATGCAACTGTATGCCCATCAACTGGAGCGGATTGATTCCCGTATATCGAAAACCTGGGATATTGCGTCATCTTCGCTGATTCGCGCTCTTTGTCCCGAAAGCAAGCGCTGGCCCGTGCCGGCCTGCACGGTTATGCGCTGTACGCCCGTTGATCCGGTTGTCATAGTCGATCCTCATACCCGGTTTTATTACCGTGAGAAACGTGAGGGTGCCCACACACTGTTCTTCTCGTCACTGCGGGATGAAAAAATTCTGGCGGCCCGGGTAAGGCATATTTTTTACAGTACCGATGACACCCTGATTGACCTGTCGCCAACCGATGGTGATCAGCGGTATGCCGGCTCAAACAAGGCTCCGGCCTCCGGCAGTACTCCCGGGAATATGTATGTTGCGCTTGATTTCGACGGCAATTCCTCCGATTTTGCCGGTGCCCTTGTCTTTTTACGCGGTAATGTAAATGCGCTCAGGCAGTTGCGCTGGGGGAGATGGTACCCCGGCGCCAATTTCGGCGGCTTTTACGATGATTCCGGATTCTGTCCCGGACTGACGGGCGGTATTGAATCTCTTTTTCAGGATGGAAATGGCTTCACCGACTGGGGCGGCCTGCGCTCGAGTGTTGACCTGTTTAAAAACCTGGAAGATAATATCGCCGTTCTGCCTGAAAACTTCGCCCTGACCTGGGAGGTCGGCCCCCCGGAGGATGATCTCTTGAATCAGTTGTCGAAGTATGACATTGAACTGGAAACTGAAGACGGGCGTTTCTACTGGATAAAAATTGAACTACCATCAGGAGGCGACAAATCAAGCCTGGCTGAACCATTTGATATGTTCTTTGATGCTTTTATAGCGGTCAATAAAAACGAGCTTACTCTGTTTAAGCATACCGGTGGGAATCGGCTTCTGGAAATTGAAATTCCGGAGAATCTCGATAATGTCCTTGAAATAACATCCGTGGCCGATTCCAACGGACGGGAGTACATTCCCTCGTACCAGATGCGCCAGAATAGTGACCAGCGGGTATATACTCTCGAAGAGCGTGACGGCAAGATGGTTCTCTGGTTTGATTTTACATCACATCTGGAACTTTCCCCGGACAGTATAACGGTGACCTATGCCACAACGGTGGGAATCGATGCTAACGGTGTTGATGCCGGAAAAATAACCGACCTGTACGAAAATCATCCAGGTATTGATTCCGCCGAAAATGTTATAGCATCAACCGGAGCAATTCCGGCCAAAACCATGGAACAGGTCATGATCGAAGTTTCCGCCCGGCTTCGGGGTCGGGATCGGGCGCTGAATTTCAGTGAAATAGCCGATTGGGCCATGACCTTTGACCCCCGGATTAGAAAAGCGGCTTGTGAAAACGGAATTCAAAGAACCGACCGGGGAGTCCGCCGGTGTATTGTCATTAAGGTCATTGTAGATACAGAGAAGTTTCATTCCGAGGATGAGCGGGAGCTTCTGCGGTTACGTCTGACTGATTTTCTGAAATCGCGTTCATCGGTTAATACTCAATACCGAGTAGAGATAGGCGCGGCATGACGGCGGCTTCAAAGATGATCATGCCCGATTTTTGCGGTCGTCGGATACCGTTCCATTACATAACGGCTGTTAATCTCCTGATGAAAATCGGCATCGATCCTCACCGTGTCGAGATTATGGCTATGGGTGAGTACAAGAATTACCGGGGCGAAGTCCGGGAACAGGAACCCGCGCCCGGGACGCCGCTTACCGGCGCCGTGAAAATAACCCTCAAAGTCGGGTATCCCAGCGCCGTCGATAAATTGCCATATCAGTATTTCTATGGGCTGGCAGGGATTACCGAAAGATCGTCGGCATGGGATCGACAGGCGCGGGAATTGATGGCGCCTTTTGATGCCTCGATGGTACGCTATGATTCAATCGCCCATTACCAGACGTTGAAATATACATTCGGGACAGCCGATAAAGAGCAGATCGCCCGCTTTCTCGACCTGTTCCGGTTTACGCCGCCGCCGGGAGATAAGTGGGGCTTCGATGACATGATAACCTGGGTGGCCCTTCTGCCAGGATTTCATTTCTGGGCGGGCAATCCCCGCTACGTGGAAAAGCTCCTGGAATTTCTTATGGGATATGAATGTACTATCGTTGAAAATGTGCGCTCGGTGCATGAAATCCCCGACGATTTAAAATACCATCTCGGCAATGAAACAGGGCGGCTGGGTCATGAAACGATTATGGGCGACAGATTTGCCGAATATGATTCATGCTATGAAGTACGCCTAAAAAACGTCGACCCGGAACATTTGCGGGACTTTTTTCCCGATGGCAGGTTGCGAAAGAAGATGGAGTGGATTTTGAAAGTATGTATGCCTAACAGCCTGCTTTATAGAATAATTATAAAGGCCAAACCAATACGCGCCGTTTTGGCCTCCGAAGAGAAAGGGGCATATCTGGGTTATTCCATGCGGATCTGACACTTACAGGCCGCCGGATAACTGAAATTCCTTAAGGCTTGACTTTGATGTTTGTTGAACATAAATTCGCTTACGATATATTGAGGCAACACTATGAGTGACTTAAAGTTATATTCAGTCAACTGGCAGGACGGGATGCTTATATCCCGCCGCAATTTAAAAGATCAGAAAAAGTACTTTGAAGAGCTTATAAAATGGCATGCCCGGAGTGTTGCTGATAACTACGGTCTTGTGAAAAAGACCCCTACGGGTAAGCCGGCTCTAGGTTTGAACATATCCGCCGGAGGCGGCCGCCTTCAGGTTGAATTGATTCGATGCCAGGCGTTGACGCCGGATGGAACCTATATTGAAATCAATGAAACCGCCGGCGATATTATCAGGGGGTCAGGCGAAATTACCGATGGGCCGGTGGCGGTTTATGTCGGCGTTGATTCCGAGATAAAAAAGCAGGTTGGCGATCCCGATCCGTCGGAGGATTTACCGCGCGTTCCGTATATGATCAATGGATATGTCGTGACTGTGGGCCAGCCCCCAAATCTTCCCGAGGGGCAGTATCTCCAGATTGCCGAATTGACGACGGAAAGCGGCCAGGTTGAACATTCTCCCGGTTACTTTCCGCCCTGTATGACTCTGTCTGCCGATGAACAGCTGAACCAGAAGGCGATTGACTTCCGCAATCGTCTGGAAAATCTTTTATCGTTATCCTCGCGGGCGTTTATGGCGATTACCGCGGGAGGCTCACTGGCTGCCGAAAAGACCGATTTACAGATGGCCTTCAAGGATACAATGTATCAACTGGCCGCGACGTTGGCGGCTTCTTTGGATGAGTTGGTGATTGGCCGTAATTCCGGACACCCGCTCAGTCTGATTCTGTGCTCTAAGAGGATTTTCCGGGTCTTTACAACTCTTCTGAATCTTCAGCCGGGACTGAAAGACTATCTTAACGAGAAGTATTTCACACGCGAGGCCAAGTCCGAGGTGGGGCGGTTTATTTCTTCAGTGGAAAGCGTCCTGATGACCGAGTATGATCATAAAAATATCGGCGGGCAGCTTCGTTCAATAGAAGAAGTGCTCGGGACCATCCGGGGTGTTCTCGGCTTTCTGGCCCAGACCAAAAAGGAACAGCTTGGCGTACAGGCGGTGGCCACCGAAAGTCTCACCTATCATGGACGGACATACAAAATTTTCGACTATAGTTCCTGCAAAACCGAACAGGTAGGTGAACTGTGTTATATGCTGGTTGAAATGGCCGAGCCGCGTCCGCTGGCCGATACGGTTATTCTGATAACCAAAGATATCTGTGATGCTGCCGATTGGCGAAATATGCAGATTCGTTTGGGGATCAATGAAGCCCGCGGTTTGGGAGAAACCGATCCGGTCGAGATCGATGTGAATACCTTTGGCAATAAGGTGGCTTTGCATCCGCAGGATATGCTGCGCTCATCGGCAGTCAAACAGGTGACACTGATATTTCGCGGGGCCGGGAAAGCCTCGAAATTCTCCAGTCTCGGCAAGATGGATTTGATCATTTATGCGGTATAAAACGGTAAACCGGTAAGGCAAAAGTAAAATAATGGAAACATACGTTAAGGACCTGTTCAAGTATCTCGATGTTTACGAGAACAAGTACTCGGAATTTGACACCGAGGCCTTCCTGCAAACCTATAACGGTATTTATGCCGTTTTTCAGGCGCTCCGCGAGCAGAGAAATAAGGCCGTTGAAATCGACCGGTTTATGCTTGAGAAGATCAAGCTGGCGCCGTTGACCGGGTCTGATCTGCGCCAACTGAGCATACAGATTCTGATCACCTTCTTTGAATCGGAGGCTGATACCGACGGTAAATCCAACCAGGCATTCTCATACTGTCGCGGCTTGAGAGCGGTTAAACAGGATGTCCCGTTTTTTGAAAACCACTTAGTCCCGCTTCTGTTCCTTCCGGGGGCGCTGAATAATAACTCGCAGTTAAATGCCTTTTTCCTCAACGAAATAGGACGTTATATCAATAAATTCGGCAAAAGCATCAATGCCGCTCTTACTCCGGAAGAGTTCGACAGCATGTCGATGCCGATGAAATTCCTCGAACTGGGTCGCCGACGGCTTGTGCTCGGAAATGATCTTCTGAGAGATCATGGCTCGCTGGAATTTCACCTTCAAAGAATTAACGCCTATGAAAAACTGGCGAAAAATAACAAGCTGAATGAATATTATCTTTCCGAGTGGCAGTATCTGACCAGGACATCTTTCTGGGCCAAAGTCGCCGGGTTTTTTCGCGAGGCTGGAGCCAAGATCAAGGGAGTTTTTTCCAATTGGCGATATTTCCGCCTGGTTATATCTCAGCGCAATCCGGCCTATTTGTTCTATGGCCTGATAATTGTAATCTTTATTTTGCTGGCCGTACTTGTCCCGCGCACATGGAACGACTATGCCGATGACAAACTGGGCGAGTTGGAAAAGAGGTCAACCATAATCCGCCAGACGAGCGGCCGGTAAACAGTTTATGATAGCAGGGATGTCGTGGGGATAAAAAAGATTTTTTCGATCTTCAAAAAGGGTTCCAAGGTCGCCGCCAAAACCCAAAAGGGAAAGAAGGGCGAAGGCGGGATGAAATGGCCGTCCGGTACACGTATCGGAGTGTACGGTCATACCAACTCAGGGAAAACGGTCTATTTTACGGTTCTCAATGAAGAAAGCAAGATCTCCAGCGATATTCAGATTTCAGTTATAGATAACCCTACCTCGGCCGAATTTCTTGCCAACCGCCGAGCTATATGGGGGTTGGGGACGACGACCTCTGAAGGAACTATGGTTGATCTTCGCGGCGAGAAGAAATTCCCCGAGCCGACCGAGGAAGACAGGGTATTGCTCTTCAATGCCATCCTGGACCGCAAGAAAACCATTTCGGTGGTAACTTACGATTACCCCGGCAAGGCCGTGTCGATTTCCGACAGCTCTCAGGTTCGAGAGAAAGTCGCCGACTTTATGCGCGGTTGTGATGGTCTTTTGTTTTTCTTCGATCCCAAGACACTGGCCTCAGAGTTACAGTGCCAGTCACATGTCGCTTCGTTTGTCAATATGCTGGAACAAATTGCGCCGTTGAGCGGCCATTTACCGATACCGGTTGGGTTGGTGGTAACCAAGGCTGATATTCTGGCCGGCTTTTCCGGCGAGGATCAGACGGTTCTGATCAGGCCTGAGGTTGAAAACCTTCTTTCGGAAAACTTTGATGTCTTTCTTGAAAAAGTTCTTGCCGACAGCAGGATTACCTCGAATTCCGATTGGGCGGCCTCGGTCAGAAATGTTCTGGTAAAAGTCCGGGAGTTTTTGAAAGTTATTGTCGGACGGACACTGAATTTCCAGATATTTTTCACATCCAATACCGGTGATCAGCCGCAAAAAATCGCCACCGATGTCGGGCGGTCGATTTATGCGCCGCCCGAGAAAATACATCCGGTTGGCGTTCGCGAGCCGTTTTGCTGGGTGCTCAAAAGCGTTATCCGTAACCGCCGGGTCTGCCGTATGCGTTCCTTTACCAAATTTGTTGCGATTCTGAGTGTAATCTGGATGCTGATATACTCCGTACCGTTCCTTATTAATTTTTCCTATCTGCTTCCCGGTGTGACCGACAAGGAAGACACTATTCTGAAAAAGCATAAGGGCAGTTTCTATACGCTTCCCAAAAGCAACATTGATGAAATTGTACGATCCTACCGCCGGTATTCGGTTTCCAAAACAGTGCGCTGGTTTTTTCCTAACTTCACTCTCGCGGCTAAAGCCGTTGCGAATAAGTACAAGGCGGCCAATGTCGGTAACGCCCTGAAAGATCTCGAGGTTACAATCGGCCGTTTTGCCGATCTGGTATCTGACAGCACCAGGTGGCCAGGGGCGAAAGTAGATGACACTATCTTTATTGACAATGCCGAAAAGGAACAATTCCGGGAAATAGGCGGGACGATGAAATCGTATATGGATGCCGCCGAGAAAAACTCGGAGTTGTTTTTGCGAAGCGAGCGCGGATACTGGTACTGGTCGAAATTCCGGGAGGCACTTTTCAGCCCCGGCGATACCGCCCTGTGGGGGCTTATTAAAAAGAGAGTGGAACAGGACAAGAAGAGTTCCACGTTAAAACTGAGCAAGTCAGAGAAACATATGCACACCGCCTTTGGCAAGCAGAAGGTGCAGACCGAGAGAATCGTGGTGGCTCGCGAGGCCAGTAACGAACTTGACGATCTCGCGAAGGAGATCAACAACAATGATGATCCGCAGTACCGTTTGAATAGCGCCGTAAGGAAGCTTCGAAACCTCAAGGACAAGCTTCTGAGTAATCCATCGAAAAGCGCTGAAGTGGCCAGAATTGACAAATATCTTGAAAAGGCGGCCTATTTTAATCGCCGGCGCAAATATACTTATACGGCCAGTAATGTTCCCCAGGATCATCATCTGCATATAGCGGTCAAACGCAAACGGAAGGATATCTTGTGGCCCCTGGAGCAGATTCATAAGGGCAAAAGCTATACTATTGAGTGGAAAGCAGGCGATGAATTCTGGGTGGCGCTCGATCCCAAGCTTGTCACCGGGGGTTCGCCGGAAACATGGGGGAAAAATCCCACTGAAAGCCTAAAACTCGATAAAAAATACAGCCTGTTCCAGCTCGATGGGAACATTACATTTAATTCCGGATTAAAGGCCACCATTGATTTTGAGGATGACATTTGGAGCAAAATTCCCGAATTTGAGTAGATATAGGATATCGTTCACTGATAAAGGAGTTGATGATGATTAAAAATGGTAAGGTCTTTTTCTCGATACTGATTGGCATCTTTGTCTTATCCGGTTTTGCAGCAAATGCTGTGGCCGACATTCAGCTTCCTGAGGGAACACAGGTCAAAGTTGCGTTTGTGCAGGATATATCGTCTAAATATGTCAAACCGGGGGATCTGGCGCCGATTCGCCTGCTGGAGCCTATTCAGGTTGGGGGAGTGACGCTGGTAAAAGAAGGAGCTTCCGGCACCGGGCGGGTGGTTTCGGTTAAGGCGGCAGGAAAAGCCGGCAAGCCGGGTGAAATGGAAATCGAACTGGTGGAACTCGAATCTGATGGCTATTTTAAGGCGGTCGATGACAAGAAAATAAAAATAAAGGCCGCCGAGGGGACACTCACGGCCAAAGGCAATGGTAAGAAGACTATTTCATATATAGTGTTCTTCGGGCTGTTTATCAAGGGCGGTGAGGCCGTATTCCCGGCCGGACAGCCGATCAATGCC
>DAOWOO010000366.1 GCA_030642025.1 Candidatus Zixiibacteriota bacterium
AAACATGGCGACCGAAATAATACACCATTAGAACTGATGAACCAGCGACAACCTTACTCCGGGATCGGTTCCGGGCGGATTGCCGGACAGTTTTAATTTGACTCCTCCGGCCAGACCAAGGTAGTCATCGTTAATTTCTTCTTCATCCTCGCCGTCGCGGTCCCGATCATGAGACCGGCCTTTCTTTTTCATAAGCCGGAATATATCAATCCCAGCGATAATACGATTGGCCACCGCCACACCGATCATAAAGGTGGCGTTCCGATATGCCGATTCCGAGGAATTGCGAAGCGTGCGATATTCGTACCGGGAACCCTCACTGTCCCATTTCCAATCATGAGATGATGCCGGGTAATATTCCCGATCCGTTTCATAATGCCGCCCCAGTATATTGTACTCATCAAGGTTGTCGTAGAATGCAATCAGTTCATAATACTTGTCGTCTTTGCCGCCGGTATTTATTCCGGCGTGGGAAACTGCGTAATTGATATAATCATCCTTTTTCCAGCCACCGTAAACATTGAACGTCAGGGCGGCAGCCCAGATCACGAGATCTGCCCCGATAAACACCTCGCCGCGCCCTTTCTCGCCGATGTACATGTGTCCCGCGCCCGGAAGAAGCAGGGTCAGCGCCATCGCCTTGGTTTTGGATATTCGCTTTGACGGCGATACAATCACCATGCCTGCCTGTATTTGACGATTTTGGCCGACCAGGGCCAGGGCCGGAGTTCCTGTCAACCCGATTTTCAAATTCAGTGAGGATTCGGGCAAATCGATACCGGCTGCGGCTGGATTGAAAGCCGCCATGCAGACAAGTACAATAAGCACTTTTGCGATATGTTTACCAATCGATCTCATCTCAGGCATCACTTAAAATGCCATGTGAATTTCACTATCGGGATATCATCGGTAGCCGAGTATTTTTTTAGCTCGGTATTAACGGAAAGCCAGCTTTCACCGGAGTTTCCTTTATTAAACCGGTTGGCCGCCAGGGCGGCGTCAAAGGCCGCTATCAGGTGGTTGGCCATCGAAACGATAATAAACTTGTTGGCTATATCAAGTTTGTCATTGGCCTTGCCGCGCAAATCATTGTAATAAATCCTGTTGGGCGTCATCTTTATAACCAGTTCATTTTCATAGTCATAACCAGGGTTTATTTCCCAGAAATCATCCCAGCCGCCGGCGAATTCATCGTATTTACCAATCATTTCGTAATATTGCTGGTTTCTGGTTTCCGGCAGATGCTCGCGGGGTGTAACATTATAATCAGGATGTCTCACCCAGTCCCAGTAGTTTTCTCCATCATCACTGGTTGCGTTCCTGTCACCCTCAATCCAGTGTTCATCGGCGAAACCCTCATATTCATCGGTAAGCTTTTCACCGTCATTATGATAGCTGAAATAACCCACCCATGATCCGACCTCGGCGCCGAAAAACAACAGCGGTTTCCAGAAACTGGAACCGGCATACTTCTGGCCCCAGCCGGGGATCAACAGTGAATAGAGAAAAGCCTTCTTGGGCGATTTATACTCGTAATCATATATACTGCCGTCATCTTCGGCGTCGATATCGAATTCATCCCAGTCATCCTGAATAGAGAACGACTTGATGTAATCAGTACCGCTGGTTTTCAATGATTGTATTTCAAGTTCCAGTTGACTTCCCGGCAGGTCTAAGGCCGACACCACTCCCATACCCCCGAATATGAATATCGTCATAAAAACCATGATTCTCTTCATCGCAATCATCCTTTCTACTTGACTATGGCCAGATCGGTATAGGCCGTGCTTACGCCATTACCGAAATCAACTTTTACTCGACATCTGTATATGCCGGTTGGAAGGAACGACAGGTCCAGAGCCTGCTCGTCAGAACTTCCGCCCGGACTGAAATAGTTGTTTTCATAAACCAAGACGCCGGTGAGGTCAAACATTTTGACAGTAACACTGGCATCATTGCCGACATAGTATCGAAGGGTGGTACGCCCGTCGAGGGACGGATTGGGATAGCAAAAAAGATCATTCTCCGGAAAATCATTGACCGGTGATCCCGGCGACTCAAGACGACTGTCGGGGAACAGGAGACCGCCCCCGGAGCCGCCGCCGTTCATTGCCCAGTCGGCGCGGCTTTCGTCATACCAGACATCGTACGAATAAAACCAGCCATCGGCTCCCAAAAGCCCCAGGCCGCCGCGGTCAGGCTTTTCGAAAATGACCGGCGAACCGACCGCCTGAATTACCGCGGGCACAAAGACCCGGCCCTGTTCGGGATCGCCGCCCTGTCCATATACAAGAATTGAATCGCCTTTCACCCCCCCGGCGGAGAGCGGGAAACCGTACAGAATGTCGGGACCCAGCGCATAGCAGTTACCGGATGACATCACGACCACAATATCCTGACGTCCGTCATTATTTATATCCGCCACCACCGGCGAAGATACCAGCGAATCATCGGGAAAATATCGGTCAACAATCAGCGGGTAATCGGTAAGCAGTATCAGATTCCGATTAAAGACATAAATATTGTTCCGGCCGCCGACAATTATATCAGGATACTGGTCCTCATCCAGGTCGGCAATAACCGGGTTAACGCTGACCCGGTCATTGAGGTCCACGCTTACCGATGAGAACGACGGTTCGGCATTGGTGGT
>DAOWOO010000085.1 GCA_030642025.1 Candidatus Zixiibacteriota bacterium
GAATGCTTCTTCTGGAAAAAGGCGCCACCGCCGCAGCCTGCAACCGTCCGTATAAGGGCATGGCAAGGTTTACGGCGCACAAAATTCTTGATATAATTGATGGAGCCAAACCGGCCGATCTGCCTGTTGTCCTCGATGAGACCGAAACGGTTTGTGTCAATCTTGAAACCGCCCGACGAGTCAATGCCGCCTTTACGCGCCGAATACCGGATGATGCGAGAATTATTGAGGAAACACTTACTGAGGATGCTGTCCGTTATACTGTTGACCGGGCCGTCAATCAGGCCCTTGAGGAAAATCCGGGGCTGAGGGCGATAAATGAATTGTATCGAAAAGCTATGGCCGAAGCCAAACGCGCTCGGTCTGCATATCAGCCGCGGTTGAATTTCGAGTTTGGCGGGGCGACATCCACTGATAAAGCATACGCCGCCGATTTTGGCCCGGCCTTTAACCAGAAATACCACACCGATTTTACAGTCGAGCAATTGCTTTTTTCCTACTCGGCCATTAAAGAAATCATGGCCACCAAAGATAAAAGAAAAATAGCGGAAATGACACTGGAAGAAGCGGAGTTGTACCTTAAGCAAACGGTTATAGAAACCTATCTGTCGATTCTTGAAGCGGAAGACAGGGTAAAGGTATTTACCGGGGCGGCGGACAGGGTTCAGGAATATCTGGAGGCGGCCAAAGCCGATTACAGATGCGGTGCCGGTGATTCCACCGATATTCCATTTCTTGAAAAGGAGTTTATCGAAGCCCGGGTAGAACTGCTGAGGGCGAAAAGCGAGTTAAGGATTTCGCACCTGGTATTTAATGTTCTCCTGAATCGGCCAGGTGATACCCGGTTTGTCCTTAACCGGACGGAGTTTTCCCAGGAAATCATGGTTCGTATGGTGCGCAAGCTCGGCGCTTATGTTACAAATAAAAGGATGGAAACACGTTTCCATGATTACCTGTCCCAATATGCCGTAAGCAATTCACCGACCATGTCGAAATCAGGATACAGTATTGATCGTCAGAAAAAACTGATTGCGCAAAATCACGGACGTTACTTGCCGGAAATCAGTATTCACGGGGGATATACCTATGGTGAGCAATTTGAACGATATCCCGATGACCCCCGCGGATCCTGGACTGTTGGGGCGATCATGAGGCTGCCGATATTCCTTGGAGGTGACCGCATTTATCATGACCGGGTGCTTGATGCCGAACTGGAGAATTTAATGTACGCCCGCGACTCATTACGTTATTCGATAGTGCGGCAGATCACGACCGAATTGGATAATCTGACACTGCGCCTGGCGACGTTGCCAATGGTGTTTTCATCCCGCACCCTGGCTGAAAATAATCTGGAGGCGATGTACGGCTCTTACTCGCGCGGCAGGGCGTCAATACTGGACCTGCTGAATCTCAATGAACAGGTTACCGAATCCCAGATCACGGCTGTAGAAGAAATGTATGCCTTTTACGGGACGTATGTCGAACTGCTACATGCCGTCGGTACCGGATACATGGTGCATGGAACCGGTGAAGAAACCGAATTTTACCGCGCGCTGGAAGAATATCTTAACGAATAGGTTTTCTGCAACTATTCCCAGTCGGTTTTGACATTAATAAAGAAGGTCTTATTATCCCGCCAGATAAAGAAGATAACCTCTCCCGGTTTTTCCTCGACCAGCTTGATCAGGGCCTTTTTAGCTTCATCCACTGTTTCGATTTTCCGGCCGTCGATTGATTGAATAATATCACCCGGCATCAAACCTCCGACGGCACTCCAGCTTCCCGGTTCAACCTCTTTTATTACCACGCCTTTGAATGATCCACGGTCGAGATTGAAAATACTATAGTCGGCAAAAACCATATCACGGAGCTTCATTTCGAAGTGCTCATCCTCGTAATCGGGCGCTTCCGAGGGGGTCAGCGGCGCCCGGCCGAGAATGACCATGATTTCAAGAGTATCAATACGACCGTCGTCACGCCTTAGAATAGTAAAATTCGCGGCTGCTTCCGCGCCCAGGTCGGCGACCCGGCGCTGAAAGACCGATAGGTTTTCCTCGCGGTCAACCGGAATATCCTCATCGTTCAGCTTAATGATGATATCGCCGGTCTCGAGGGCGGCTGTATCGGCGGGAGAATCCTTGACCACTTCGCTTATTATTATCCCGCCTGTTGTGGCAATACCCCAGAATTCGGCGATATCCCTGCTGAGAGCCTGCAAATAGACTCCCATCCAGCCCCGGTCAACTTCACCTTTGGTGGGAGGATCGGCTATCAATTTGACCAGTTTGTCGGACTCGATCACGCCCAGAAGCGGGAGAAAATCCTCAACCTGCGAGAAAGATTCCATCATCTGGGCCGTACTCATCCCGTTAATAGCCGGATTGGTCAGTCGGCCCAGGACGCCCACCGCCGCACCGGTGGAATCATACAATACCGAGGCAATCTCAAGCTCATTAAATCCGACCGTGAGAATAAAGCGCTCCGGTTCTTCGATCAGGGCGGAAATCATCCCGATATCCGATGACAGCGGCGGCATGACAAAATCAGGCAGCAGTGTATATGTCATCAGCCACTCGCCGATTTTGAATCGGTTGCGCTCTGCGAATTCTAAGAAGGGGAATTTACCGGCCTTCTCATCGGTAATACGGCAGAATCCAAGACGGGTATAGTGGTCAACCCCGATAAATTCGGCCTGGTAAATAGTGCCGTCCATCATGACAACTTCGATATTTTTCGGCTCGGTATTCACCTGCATCCCGGCCATCTGGGCATAAGGATCGTTATCGTCAATTACGGAACCGTCGAATATAACCAGACCATCGTTAGTGACAATGGTTCCAATTCCGCGGCTTTTGGCCTCGGTGGTTTGAACACCGAATGACACCTCTATTTTAAGATTGACACTGACCGTATATTCATACGCCTTTTTGTTGATCTGATTAAAATCGAATGTTTGCGCTGATAGAGTGCCGGTTAACAGTAGGGTTACTATTACGATCAATGCCGATTTCACTTTTATACTCCTTTATTCACTATCATCGTCGGTTTTGGGTTTGGTCACTTTTATCAGGATGAACTTGGTGTTGCCGGCACGGCGTACCGTCAAAAGCACCCGATCAATTCCATCGCCGGTAAGTTCATCATACCTGTCATAAAAGTCCTTGAACCGGGGCGTCGGCTGTTCATTGACTTCTTGTATTACGTCGCCGCGGCGAAGGCCGCCCTCATAGGCGGGGCTGACCCTTTTAACTCCGGCCACCAGTACGCCGAGCGTATCTCTCAACTGGTTATCCACCGCCATTTGTTTGGTTATTGCCTTGACGGTAAACTCCCATTCCTTGCATTCCAGATCCTGGCCAAGAATCTCACCAAGTTCATGAGTCACCACGTCGACATAAATCTGACGATCCCCGCGAAGAACGGTAAGTTCGATTTTCGACCCGACCGGGTAGTGGGCAATCATTTTATAAAATCTCGGTAATTCCTCGGTGAATCTGGCCGACACCGGCTGATTGTCAACTTTGAGAATAATATCACCCGCCCGGAGTCCAGCCTCCTGGGCCGGTGACTTATCACTGACCGATGCAATCAACACTCCCTCATCGACGGCAGTGCCGAACCATCCCTCCATATTCTGTAATTGCTGGCACTGCAGGCCAATCCAGCTTCGGACCACTTTACCCTCGGTCATAATGGCGTCAGCCACCTCCCTGACAATATTGACCGGTATGGCAAAGCCGATATTATTGGCAAAAATCGTCGCCCGTGAATTGATTCCGATAATACGTCCCTCGAGATCTACCAGCGGGCCTCCCGAATTGCCGGGGTTAATTGCCGCATCGGTCTGTATCCAGTTGTTGTATCTCCCTGTCTTTTCCCCTGACGGAAGTCTGGTTTCCCCTGAAAAATAACGGTCAGTGGTGGAAACCACGCCGCATGAAACCGATCTGGCAAGGGCCAGGGGAGACCCCAGCGCCAGGACAAACTGGCCGACCTGAAGCGAATCCGAGTCGCCGAAATCCGCCTCGGTAAGTTCCCCGTTGTATTCAGACAGATCAAGTTTAATTATGGCGATATCGGTCAGAGGATCGCCGCCGACCAGTTCGGCGCGGACCTGCTCCTTGTCATTAAGAGTGCAGATTATCCGTTCGGCCTTGCCGGCCACGTGGTAGTTGGTGACGACGTATCCGTCAGAGCGGATTATTACTCCGGAGCCGACCACCGACTGCTTGATCATCTTGCCGGTTCGATAATCGGTAATAACCGGCTGAATATGAACCAGCGCCGGCAAAACCCGGTCGCGGGCGCGGTAAACCTCATCCTGCGAGGTCGGGATTATATTGGCCGTGGCTGTGGCCGTGACAAGTGTAATAATTGTAAATATAATTGGTCTTATCATATTCCCCTCGTTTCATATCTTATATGACAATAATTCGGCATTCGGGGCCGTGCAATAATATGACAATATAAAAGTTCTTTAATCATGACAAGTTATTATTTAACACACGGTCAGGTATTAAGTTCACCATAAGTGCAATAAAAACGGCCATCCCGCCGGGGGAGGGTCGGTAAATCTTTTTATTGATGATAATATTATTCTCCGAAGATGATTTCAATAACCGCCATGCCGACCTCTATTTTCAAACTCAGGCCGACATCAGATGATTCATAATCAGGTGATTCATAATAATCATCGTCGATATCAATATCATCGGCGTTGATGAATTCAATCGAGGAAAGCAGGTTATCATCGGCATCTATTCGAATCGGCAAATCAGCGGGAATATACAGAGTGGCTGTGCCCATGCCTATCGATAATTTGGCCCTCGATTTTCTTTTATATTCGCCGCTGAAATCCAGACTGAACTTACCCAGACCGCCGTCGAATTCAAGATACGAGAAATCGGCATTTCCCAGTTTGGATATCTTGAAATCGGCGACGCCGGCGTCGATAAATATTTCTTCGGCATTTATCGGATTAGATTTGCTGAACACCAGGCTCCCCTTGGCCGCTCCGATATCAAGACCGATCATCTCAATCGGAATCCCACCCAGGTCAAGCTCGGCCTTACAGGCGCCCAGGTCGATCTCCAGATCGGTACTATACTTTGTGGAAAGAATGACATTCCAGAAGTTGTCCTCGGTGTCAATCTCGGATTTTCGGCGTTGCTTCGATTCCAGTTCAAGATATCCGACATTTTCATCCTTTTCATATTCGGTGATAATTTTTACTCGATTGGGATTGTATTCAACATCAATGATGGCGATGTCATCCATGTCGCGCGGTAAAATTATGAATTCACCGGCTCCAAGATCAATATCTACGGCCAGGTGTTCTATGTCATCCTTTGGTATGGTTGTTTTACTGGCTTTATGCTCGCTTGCCAGAGAGAATGACACCATCACCAGTGTCATCAAACCGATTAATACAACTATCTTCCTGTAAAACATTGTTACACTCCCATGTATATGTTAAATGTCTTGCCGGTTATCATCGGGCTTCAACGGAGGAGGGACAGGCGGGGGTGGCGGCGGAACACTGTCATCCGGTTTTAAAGGCGGAGGAGTAGGTCTGGGCGGCGTCATGGTGGCGTGCTCCTGCTGTTTGTACATGTCAACCATTGCCTTACGGCATTCACAGCTTCCGAAACGAGTCATAAGCGCGGCGCCCAGGCCGACCGTAACGCCGATAGACCAGACAATTATTGAAATCACAAGGAAAAATGTTTCCAAACCACCGCCGAACGGCGATATTGGCGTCGCCAATAATCCGGTGAGTATCCACAAGGCGGACAATGCGATTATCCCGATCAACACATTGCCCATCTGGGATTTGCCGGAAAATGAAGTAAATCGTGCCAGTTTCTCACCGGCTCTCTGGCTTAATCCGATAATTCCCAGTATGACCGCCAGAAGCAGCGCCAACGGCAGGATGATTATAACGACCGGAATGCCAATAACAGTCAAGACCAAAAGACCGATTATCGGTCCCAAAAGTATCCAGCAAAGAAGCCCTGCGAAAAATGATTTAATAGGACTGAAATATATACAGTCTCTTATCCGGGTGGTTGGCTTGGGAGCAACGGCCACGGCCAAAAATCCACTTAATAGCAGGGCGGCAAATATAATGACGTTTACAATAAGCTGTGTATATGAGGTGTGATCAAGGAATTCAAACTCAGGAATTCTCGGCATATCGGTTTCTGTGCGGCTGCCCCTGATAAGACCGCCGCGCATCTTGACGATCTGTGGAGCGCGGACATTGCCTTTAATTATTCCGGATGATGTTATTGTCACCTTGGAGTAAGAAGTAACATCGCCGGTGACAATCCCCCGGA
>DAOWOO010000101.1 GCA_030642025.1 Candidatus Zixiibacteriota bacterium
CCGCGGTCATCGGATTCACCATCACCGGGAACCGACGCCGGGTTAGCAGTCCAGACCAGGGCCACCTTGCCGGATACCCGGGAGGCGGTTACTGTCTGAGCGATACAGTTTACGGTGTCAACGACCAGCGGGGGGTCATCCCATACTGAAGAAGCATCAGCACCGGGGCTGCCGAGACGGCGGAAATAGTGGATCTTCTGCGCGTTGATACCATCAATGGTCTCCTGCGCGAAGACGTGAGTCACCGTGTCGTTGCCATAAATTTGATATTCCATACTCGGCCAGATGAACTGACTGGTGTCGGAAGCACTATAATCAGAGATATCATGCGGAAGCCGGGGCATCCATACCGAGAAGAAGCCGCCCAACGAAGTAAAGTCGTAAAAAATTGTGGACGTATAAAGGTCGTCGTTTTTATAGTGGCAGCCAATAATAGCGCGGTCATCAGGACCGACGTCAAGACCGGTATAACCCGAGTACTCCTTATTACCTGGAGTGCCGCGGGTGTGGACATTCTGGACCTCACCGCCAAAACCCATATGACCGGGGGCCGAGGCATCCCAATACATGTAGGCGCCACCACGGTCACCACCAAGTATAAAGTTGTCCTGAATCATCCAATTGAAGTGAACGTTCTGTGAAGCAGTGCTGCGCCAGTCAACCTGGCGGTTGTTACGGCCGTTTGACTGATAGTCATAGGTTGTGGTACCCACCAGGTAGCCAGGTGAAGGGTCACCCAGGCCGCGACTGGCGTCAAATCCCAGACTTTTTTCGCCACCACCGGTCTGCCCAAACGGATCCATCGCTTCGGCGCCAGCCAGTTTTAATTTCGGGACTGTGCCGATTTTCTTCGTGTTAAAAGCCTTAATCCGGTCGTCCTTGGAAATAGCGAAAGCAGAAACAGCCAGAAAAGCAAAAATTATCAAGGCGAGGATACATATCGCTGATAATTTCTTCGTCATTTCTTAGCTCCTTTCAAGACGAATTTCAAGTTCCCAACATATTCCCTAAACCTATCCAAATTATAAGCGAACAAATTTAGGATGCAAACTTGGACAAATTACATTTTATCACAAGAAAGCTTGTATGATCTACAGCGATCACCTCCCTTCAAATATCCAAAATGTTTACCATTTAGATTTGTATAATCCTGTTTGCTATCGTGTCTTACACTCTAGTTTCTTAAAATCTTTTTGTTGAAGTAGTACTTATGATATTACATCTTTTTGGATAAGCATTCACTCGGCATTAAACAGTATTATCAAACATGAAATGCCGATCCCAGCAAGCAAGTGAGGCTAGCCGTATGCGATACGACGGCTAAATAGCTTTCTCTATATCTCCAAAAACTCGGTAGCAATACTATAATATGGGATTAGTCATTATTTGTCAAGCGATTTAATGAGTATAAATCGTTAATCCTGGACTGTAAATGTCATGGAAAAGGGCCATCCCGCAACGGCTTGGCCCTTTTTTGCATTCTATTTTTCTGCCGCTATTTATTGGGGCGGCGGCGGTCCCTGGCGGAAGAAATAATTCAACAGGAATAGCGGATCAGCCAAGTTGATATTCTGATCATAGTTAACATCGGCTGCATCCATATACGCAGGAGAAACACCATCCTTGTATATGTAATTGAACAGGAACATTATATCCGAAATATCCAGATAATTATCCGAATTGGCATCACCTCTGATAAATTCAATTACCTTCATATAGGTTACAACGGTGTCCACCCCGCTTTCACTATCGGCGGCGATAAACTCCACCGGGAAAGTCAGCCCCAGATCGCTGTAATTCGGATTATAAGAGAAACTGGCGGTACCGTTGCCGGAATCAACAAAGACGGCGTTGGCGGGAACCGGAGCGGCGGTAATGGAGATTGCGGTCAACTCGGGATCCTCCCAGCGATATAGCAGGGTGGTGTCAAGATTGATAATCACCGGGACAGTGTCCGTAATATCCCCTGAAATGAATATCGGGGGTTGATTGCCGGCCTCGTTGACGGTTACAATGAACGATATCGTATCCGCCAGCGTATCCGGGTCTTCGGCCAAATCGAGAGCGTAGAATTCAAACGTGTAAACTCCAGCCTGGAGATAGTCGGGGATCCAATTCAAAAGACCGACATTGTTGTTGTAGTCGGTGAAAATGGCGCCGCTCGGCAGTGGCGAGTGGAGAATCTTGTTCGGAGTCGGGTCAACGTCATCCACGTTGATTACAATTAATAGCTGCTGTCCTTCCATAACCGTGGTGTCATTTACCGGCTGGATTGTCGGCGGCATATTCTTGTCCAGAACCCTGATCTGAGAAGCGGGATTGGTAAAGACATAAACCGAATCGTCATCCTCGTCGATCACTTTCCAGCGAAGGTAGTAGATTGTTCCCGGGGATACGGCGCCCTGGGTGTAATACGGAATGAAAGTCAATGCCCCCACCGACATCGTATCGCCGGAGTTTATCGTTTCAAAGGTCATATTATCGACCATGGTATAATTGGCTGTGTCAAACTCGATTATCGGCAGGGTTCCGTCCATATCGCGCGCATAGACGTAATATACCGTGGTATCCTGCTCATACATTGTTACCGGCGAGGGAGACAGCGCGACCTGCGGCACGAGGTTAATGTTATTGACGGTAATTGTCACAGCCATCGTGTCGGCTGCGCCGCCGGGATCGGTCGCGAAGAAATTGACCGTATACACACCGGCGTCGAAATTATCGGTGTCCCATTCGAATAAGCCGGTATTATCATTGTTGTCGGTAAAGGTGGCAGCGCCAGGGAGCACGTCATAGGTCAGCACGGCCGTGTCAAGATCAGGGTCAGTGACTTCTATGGTAAACTGCAGAGTCTGCATCTCGTCGACTTCCTGATCGGCCAGATCAATAAAGACCGGTAATTGATTGCCGGCCTCGCCGACATCAATAACCACGATAAAGGTATCCACCAGTTCGCCGTCATCAGCCATGATATAAACATCATACGAGCCGCTCTGCCAGTATTCGGGAATGAAGTCGATAACACCTGTCCCGTCGCCGTTGTCGGTAAATGAAGCATTCACCGGTAGGGAGTCGGCGGTCAAAGTCGGTATACTTCCATCAGGATCGGAAGCCGTGATATTCACCACCAATGTGTCACCTTCCGTAACCGATTGCACGGGGAGGGGATCAACGATTGGAGCCTGGTTGCCGGCCTCATAGACCTGAATCAGGACATTCTGCTTATCAACGTCAATACCGTCAAAAGCGCGGAAAGTCACCCCGAACAGACCGGACTGCACATAGCTGGGTGTGAAGGTGAACTGACCGGTGCCGTCAAGATTATCAACAAAGGCGGCGTTGGTCGGCAGGTTAGTTACCGACAACTCGGGGAATCCGCCATCAGGGTCAGATGCCGAGATGTCCACAATCAGGGTGGCGCCCTCGAAAACAGTCTGTGGAGCGATATAATCAAGCTCCGGCGGACGGTTTTCCATAACAACGTTGATGGTTACATTAATATTATTGGAAAGTTGCGGTGTGCCCTGATCGGTGACGATAAACAGAATCGTCACCGGGCCAACCTGTAATGAATCCGGCGCAAAGGTGCAGGTTCCGGTGTTATCGCCGTTATCGACGAAGACAGCGTTGGCGGGAAGACCCACGGCCGTCCAGGTCAGCACCTCCAGCGGATTGGGATTGGTGCTGTCGTTAGCGGTCACGTCGAAAACCAGTTCATCGCCGACCTTAACTCCCAGAATGCCGATTGAATCGATAACCGGCGCCTGGTTGACATCGTTTATGGTTAAAATCATGGTGTCCGATGCTGTAGCCTGCGGCGTTCCGTAATCGGTTGCAAAGAAGACTATCGTATCAGCGCCGGCATCGAAATAAGAGGCCTCGAAACTGAATACACCAACACCATTACCGCTGTCAATAAAGGTATATGTAGGAATATCGGTTGAGATGAAGAAAAACACGCCGGTATCTTCAGGATCAACGGCGTTGACCACCACTATCAGGGAGTCGCCTTCATTCATGGTTGTGTCGGCCACCGGTGTGAATATCGGCGGCTGATTACCGGCTTCGGCGATATTGAACGTTACAATCATGGTGTCAATAAATTCGCCGTCGTCAGCCATTATATAGACATTAAATATACCGCTTTGACTATAATCGGGGTAGAAATCAAGAGTGCCGGACCCGTCAAGATTATCGGTAAAGTAAGCATTTACCGGGAGTGAATCGGCCGTTAATACGGGAATCGTTCCATCCGGATCATCAACGGAGATAACCAGAGAGATAGAATCACCTTCCATATGATTTTGCTCGGCTATAACGTCGATCGCCGGAGGTTGATTCCCTGCTTCAATTACATCAATCTGCACCAGCTCGGAGTCGATATCTTCCCCGTCGGAGGCATAGAAGGTAACATCGTAAAGTCCGGACTCGTTATAAGTCGGTGACCATTCAAACAGCCCGGTGCCGTCACCATTGTCTGTAAGCAGGGCCGTGCCCGGTAAAGGCGAGGCTGAGAGGGCTGGGAAATTACCGTCCGCGTCGGTGGCGGAAACAGCAAACGACAGGGTCAGACCCTCTAAAATCGACTTATTGCCAATTGTGGTCAGGACCGGAATACGGTTGGTGTTCGTCACCGTTATTTCAACAATCTCAGAATCAACCAGAGTGCCGTCAAAAGCCTTGAATGTAAGGGTATATACAGCCGCTTGGTCGAAATCCGGCATGAATTCGAAATTGGCAGTACCATCGCCATTATCGAGAAATGTCGAGTTTGTCGGCGCATCGGTTACCGACAATGACGGTATAGTCCCATCAATATCGGATGCGGTAATTACCAGACTCAAAGTATCATTCTCGGCAACAGTTTGAGCCCAGATAGAATCAAGTACCGGTGGATTATTACCGAATTCATTGACTGTTATTTGAACCACCATAGTGTCAGCGTCCATTAAATCAGAGGCTATGAATGTAATATCATATATTCCACTCTGAGAAAAATCGGGGTTGAAATCAAAATTACCGGTACCGTCGAAATTATCTGAGAAGACAGCATTGGCCGGGAGGTTCTCAGCACTCAAAACCAGAGAGTCATTTTCTATATCGGAGGCCTGAATTACCAGACTGAGACTGTCGCCTTCGGTTATAATCTGATCGGAAACAGGGGTAAAGGCAGGGGCGTCATTAACTGATGTAACGGTGAAAACAGCAGCATCCTCATTAAAGAGTAATTCCGGGTCAGTGGCACGGAAGGTGATTGTCTCGGCGCCGTTCCAGTCAGTTGATGGAATAGTAATTGTCGCAATTCGGCTGGCGTCGATCGAGACTGTCAGTTCAGTATTGCCGGTATAAGTCCAGGTCATCTCAGCGTCAGTATTATCTACATCATCGACATAATCATCGAGGCTGATCGTGGTAAATGTTGCGCCCTCGGCGATAGTCTGGTCGGGTATATCCGAAACTACCGGAGCATCATTAACTGATGTAACTGTAAACGTGGCTGCATCTTCACCGAAGTCCAAACCCGGATCGGTGGCACGGAAGGTGATTGTCTCAACGCCGTTCCAGTCTGTTGACGGAATCGTAATCGTAGCTACGCGGCTGACATCGATTGAAACAGTCAGTTCCGTATTGCCGGCATAAGTCCAGGTCATCTCAGCGTCGGTGTTATCTACATCATCGACATAATCATCAAGGCTGATCGTGGTAAATGTGGCGCCTTCAGCGATGGTCTGATCGGGTATATCCGAAACTACCGGAGCATCACCAACGGCAGTAACCGTGAATGTCGCCGGGTCCTCATCAAACAGCAAATCCGGATCAGTAGCCCTGAAAGTAATCGTCTCAGCACCG
>DAOWOO010000468.1 GCA_030642025.1 Candidatus Zixiibacteriota bacterium
AACCTCGGGCGAACAGGAACAGATAGGCGCCTATGCCAATTGTGTCAGAATGGACCTGGTTTCATCCGGGCTGAGCGGGCGTGATAAATCCGGCCAGGATTCAATTCCTCGTTTAAAGGGGCAATTGTGGATTGAGCCGCAACACAGTTCGGGACCGATTCTGAATAATTATTATCGTACGCTGGCCGGCTATTTCAGTGATCCGAAATTTGAAGGCCTGGAAATCTGGCGTGTATTCAATAAACTGGGTATTCCCGGAACGGCTTTGGCCGGAATTCTGAAAGATGTTGATGGTCTTATTGTAAGAGGGGAATTTACCTGCCACATGTTTTCTCTGGGAAAACGGGCCAATGTTTCCATAAAACTGGAATTGAAGGACCTGATCGAAAAGAGAATTCCCTTATCCGCCTTTAAGATACCGTCGGAATACAAACCCGCGTTGGGAAGGGGGGCGATAGGGAAATAATCATATGGCTTTAAGTGGATATTCGCATGATTATTGTCAATAAAAATGGTCGCCCGGGCTGAAAAAGTGTATAATATGTTGATATTTGTCAGGATAATAATATTATTCCGGTTAATCCTTCTCGCTTTTAAGAGGAGCGATCGTTTAGGGATGGAGTTGAAATTTTAATTATAATCGATGAAAATAACAGTAGGTTAAACATGGGGAGTTCAGAGATGAAATTTGCAAAAGGCAGAATTCTGATAGCTGCATTGACCGCATTGGCTCTGGTGATCGTATTTTGTGTCACGCTTTCGGCCCAGGACAAATCCGACAAGGTCAAATGCCTGTCTGTTGAGCATGAGATTACAACCACCGGTTTGCCCCTGGTTCCGGCGCTTGTGGTCTATAATGTACAGGATTTCAGGGGTGACAAGCTGTCGAGTTCAATGAGATCGTTGAAAATCACAATCGGCGATTCGGTGGTTTCCGATGTGGCGGTGATAACCATTACAGACCTGGAAAACAAAAAGCAGCGTTATATTAATCCCAAAATGAAAACTTATGCCGAAAAGGGTTTTAAAGCATCCGAATTCGCGGTGATTGACTCTGTGGCTGACGCTAAGGGACCTCAGATTGAGGTCAAGAAAACCGGCAAGACCAAAGAGATTGATGGCAAGAAATGCCATGAAATCTATTTTAAGCTGGACAAATCCTCCAGCACCGGTGTGGGTGATGCCAAGGTCAAACATTATTTCGAAGGTTCCATGTGGGTTACACGGGATATTCCCAATTATGAACTGTATATTGAATATAATAGGTATGCTCATAACTATTTCAGGGGCAGCCGCTATTCGGCCGGCGGCTTTTTCGATATACTCGGTCGCCTTGATGTCGATCAGTGTAATCTTGTAAAACTTATCATGTCGCTTGACGGTATTCCGGTGGAGGGGGCCTTTATCGCCCAGTTGCCATCCGGGACCGGCGGGGATGTTTTCGAGACAAAAATCAAACTGATCGAATATTCCTCCGAGAGCCTGGATGAGAGCCATTTTGGTTTCCCCAAGGATAAGGAATATCAGCAGGTGACGGCCAAGG
>DAOWOO010000464.1 GCA_030642025.1 Candidatus Zixiibacteriota bacterium
CGCCGACGGCGAGGCGATGGTGACCAAAGCGCGGGAAAAGAAGGCAATTCTGATGGTCGGGCATATCATGGTTTATCACCCGGCCACCCTGTATCTTAAAAAACTGGTTGACGACGGCACTCTGGGCAAGGTGTACTATCTCTATTCCAAGCGGGTCAATCTCGGCAAGGTGCGGGAAATTGAAAATGCCCTCTGGTCGTTTGCGCCGCATGACATTTCGATTATTCTCTACCTGCTTCAGAAAGATCCTGTCGAGGTTACCGCCGTCGGATCGTCATACCTGCAACCGGGAATTGAGGATGTCGTCTTTATGACGATGCACTTTGATGACGACGTTATGGCGCATGTTCATGTCAGTTGGCTGGACCCGCATAAGATACGCGAATTAACGGTAGTCGGTGCCCAGAAAATGGTTGTCTTCGATGATACGGCGGCATCGGAAAAGATAATGATCTATGATAAAGGAGTGGTGCAGAAACAGGAATACAGCACCTATGGTGAATACCTGTCGCTTCGCACCGGCGATATCCTGATGCCGAAAGTACCGTCGGGGGAGCCACTGGGGGCGGAATGCAAACATTTTCTTGAGGCTTTTGATAAACGGAAAAAGCCCCGCTCCGATGTAAACGAGGGACTTCGGGTGCTCCGCGTGCTGGATGCCGCCCAGAAATCTCTCGAAGCGGGCGGAACGCCGATCAATCTCTAAAAGATTTGAGGAATATGTATGTCAAATTCGGTTATTCATAATACAGCCAGAATCGGGAAGGGAACGCGTTACGGCAATTTCTGTGTTTTCGGTAAGAATGCTTCAGTCGGCGCCGGATGTTTGATTGGCAATAATGTGATTATTCATGAAGGCGTCTTAATCGGCGATAATGTCCGAATAGACGACGGAACGATTGTCGGCAAATCGCCGATGCGGGCGGCCAATTCTGCGGTGACCAAAGAGCAGGAACTTCCGCCGACTAAAATAGGGTCCGGTTGCATACTCGGAACCAATGTCGTGATCTACCGTGGCTGCGAAATAGGACGGAAGGTGCTGGTGGCCGATCTTTCGACAGTCCGGGAGAATGTGACAGTAGGCGATTTCACGATAGTCGGCCGCGGTGTGGCGATTGAGAATTTCTGCAAAATCGGCCGCTATTGCAAGCTGGAAACCAATGTATATATTACGGCATATTCAGAACTGGGCGACAGGGTTTTTGTGGCGCCCTGCGTGGCCACCTCGAATGATAATTTCGTCGGCCGGACCAAAGAACGGTTCAAGCATTTCAAGGGTGTCACCGTCGGGCGCGGCGGGCGAATCGGTGTCAATGCTACTATCCTGCCCGGCAAAAAAATCGGTGCCGACGGCCTAATCGCCGCCGGGGCGGTTTTGACCACTGATTGCCCGGATAAAAAGATTTTTGTCGGTGTTCCGGCCAAAGAATTTCGAGATGTTCCCGATGAGCAGCTTCTGGATAATCAGGGCTGGGAAGAATAAAGGAGAATATTATGGCAGTTCCTCTACTTGATTTAAAACGTCAATATACCCCTATAAAAGACCGAATGGAC
>DAOWOO010000124.1 GCA_030642025.1 Candidatus Zixiibacteriota bacterium
GGCTTGATAAAAAACTCGGCACCGACCCGTTCCTGCTGATTTTTTTTCTGGTTTTGGGATTTGCGGCGTCGGTAAAAGAAACGGCGAAGATAATTAAGGAAGCTAACCGGGAACCCGAGGATAAATGACTTCTTCAATGGATATCTCGTTTATCGACCGGACCTTGAAAACCACCGGAATTCTTGCTCTCATCGTTTTGGCCTTTGGCTGGCTGCATTATCCTTTTTTCGATATTCTGGCTGTTTTTTCCGGAATGATCTGGGGAATAATCAACCTGTATTTTCTGGCTTTGTTGGTGCGCGTGGCCATCCGCCCGGAGGGTCCGGACAAAGCGGCGGCCTTAGGGCTTATGTTTATTAAGTTTCCCATGCTGTATCTGGCCGGATATTTCCTATTGAAAGTCACGCAATTCGAATTGGCCTATCTTGTGATAGGCTTTTCTTCTTTATTTGCGGTTATGATCCTGAAAGTCCTGGGTCGTGTGATTCTGGGACTCGATGGTAACAACAAGCCCAATCATAATCATCATCAGCAGGAGGCCGTTTGATGCTGGTATATTATACCCACCTGCTTTGTATGGCGCTGGCGAAGTGGGGGCCGATTCTTATTGCTATGGTCGCCGGGGATGCAGGCACTGATCATGCCGCCGATTCCGGGCATGGCGGCGGTCACGACGATACTCCACCGCATCTTCCGAACCTGATCGGCATGTTAACCGGTGGTCACGGATTTTTAAATGATTGGGTCAATATTGTCTTTGCATTCGCCGTGGCGATTTCCATGTGTATTATCGCCCTGATTGTTTACAGGAAACGCCAGATGATCCCGGGACCGTTTCAGAATGCAATCGAGATGCTGGTGGAGGGGATGTACAATTTTCTCACTACGATTCTGGGCAAGGAAGCAAGAAAATATACACCGTTTCTGGGGACGCTGTTTTTCTATATTTTGATAAACAACTGGATTGGGATGATACCTCTTGGGCATTCCCCGTCGACCAGCCTGAATGTCACGGCGTCAATGGCTATTATTGTCTTTCTATATGCCCAGTACACCGGTATCCGGCGTCTGGGAATTGGTGGTTATTTTGACCATCTGGCCGGAAGTCCTCGTGATGTTGTTTCATATTGCATGATACCGCTGATGTTTCCGCTGCACCTCATCAGTGAACTGGCCAAACCGCTAAGTCTCTCCCTTCGTCTTTTCGGAAATATCACCGGTGAAGATGTACTTATCGCCGTCTTTGTCGGGTTCGGTGTGGCCATTCTGGCTTTCTCGCCGGTCGGAATACCGCTTCAATTCCCATTCTATTTTCTGGGGTTGCTGCTTTCGACGGTGCAGGCGCTGGTTTTTGCGTTATTATCGACAGTATATATACTGCTGATGCTTCCGCACGAGGAGCATGAGCATTGACAGAGCAAATAAAAGAGAAGTAACACCATATAAGGTAATTTATTAGGAGGATTCAATGGACTTTCAGGCGATGATCAGTTTGGGCGCCCCGTTGGGCCTGGGTATGGCCGCAGTCGGTTCCGCATATGGTATCGGTCGGGCGGTTGGCTCCGCGATGGAAGCAATGGGTCGTCAACCGGAAGCGGCGGCAAAGATTCAGACCGCTATGATTATCGGCGCCGGTTTTATTGAAGCGCTGACCATTTACGTCTTTATCGCCTTTTTCGTGGCGATGGGCAAAGTCGGTTAATACACGGTTTTTCCCGCGAGGGCGTAGAGTCACCCTTGCGGCGGACCGATTATGAAACGGTGCATGTATGATAAGTCTTGAATGGCAACAATTACTTACGCATGCCCTCGGCTTCCTGCTTATGCTGTGGGTACTCAAGAAGTTTGCCTGGGGGCCGCTTCTTAATTTGATGGATGAGCGTCGTCAGAAAATCAAAGATGAGTTTGACCGGATTGACGCCGAAAAGGTGGAAGCGGATAAACTGAAGGCAGGCTACGAAGATAAACTTAGGAACATCGATGCTGAACGACGTCAGAAGATAGCCGAGGCGGTTAACGACGCAAATGAGATGGCCTCTGACATCAGGATCAAGGCCCAGGAAGAGGCCCGTGGAATCATCAATCGCACCAACGAACAGTTGGAGCGCGATGTGGCCAGGGCCAAGGTGCAGTTGAAGGAAGATATGGTCAATATCACTGTGCTTGCGGCGGAAAAGATTCTGCACGAAAAACTCGATGAGGCCAAAGAGCGGCAGATGATCGGCAAGTTTATCGATAGTATCGAGAAGGTATGATCAGATGATTGCCCAGCAGGTTGCCAAAAGGTATTCGACAGCCCTGTTTGATCTGACCCGGGAGCATAATCTTCTGGATCAGGCCTGGCAGCAGTTTAAGTCCCTGAGGAATTATCTGGACAAGGACAGGATTTTCCTTGATTTCATGTCCGCCCCCCAGGTGCCGGATGAGGACAAGCAGAACCTTATCAAGAATGTGTTCGGCGACAGTCTGGAAAAGCCGTTATATCATTTCCTGCTGTTTCTGGCCGCGAAACGCAGAATCAAGTATCTGGCGGAAATTTTAGACGAATTCGATCTGCTGGTCAAGGCCGACAAGGGTATAGCCAAAGCAACCTGTATCACGGTATCGAAAATAAACGACGCCGAACGGCAGAACCTTATCACTCAGCTCAAGAAGAAAACGTCGCTTGAGATAGAGCTTGAAGAGAAGCTCGACAAGTCGATTCTCGGCGGTATGATTGTGATTTTGCACAACCAGATTATTGACGGTTCCATGCGGCGCGGGCTTGATGAACTGAAAAACCGTTTGATGAAAGTGAAAGTGCACTGAGTCGGGCGGAGGTTGACCGAAACAGACAAGGGCGTGAGTAAAATTTAAAACGGTTTGATAAACTGACGGAGTTGTATGGCTGTCTAAATGATGGCCGGCTCCGGAGCCGAACGGCGTCGAAGGACGGCGATTTATACGAAGACGAAATAAAGTCCGTATTTGAATAGAGGTATATGCGATGGGTTTGAATCCTGAAGAAGTATCCTCAATTATCAAAAGAGAGGTTGAAGGGTACGAGACCAAGCTGGAGATGGAATCGGTTGGAACGGTTCTCCAGGTTGGCGACGGTATCGCGCGTATATGGGGACTGGAGGACGTGATGATGTCCGAGCTTATTCAGTTTCCCGGCGATACCATCGGACTGGTCCTGAACCTGGAGGAGGATAGTGTCGGCGCCGCGATTTTTGGCGATGTGCAGAATATCAAGGAAGGTGACACGGTCCGGCGGACCGGCAAGGTGGCCCAGGTTCCGGTCGGTGATGCGATGATCGGACGGGTGGTTAACCCGCTGGGTCAGCCGCTGGACGGCAAGGGGCCGATTGTCAGCGATAAATACCGGATTCTGGAAGGTATCGCGCCTAATGTGGTTCAACGTCAGCCGGTGAAGGAGCCGGTACAGACCGGTCTCAAGGCGATTGACTCGATGATTCCGATTGGCCGCGGTCAGCGCGAGCTGATTATCGGCGACCGCGGAACCGGTAAGACCGCCCTGGCTATCGATACGATAATCAATCAAAAAGACACGGACCTTTACTGTATTTATGTTGCTGTCGGGCAGAAAGCATCAACCGTTGCCAAAGTGGTCAAGATTCTGGAAGGTCACGGCGCCATGGAGTACACCACGGTGGTGGCGGCCAACGCCTCCGACCCGGCCCCGATGCAGTATATTGCTCCGTACGGCGGCTGTGCCATCGGCGAGGAATTTCTGCATACCAGGCGGCATGCGGTTATAATTTATGATGATCTGTCAAAGCATGCCACGGCCTACCGCCAGTTGTCACTTCTTCTGAGACGTCCCCCGGGACGCGAGGCTTACCCCGGCGATGTTTTCTACCTGCACTCCCGCCTTCTGGAGAGGGCGGCCAAGTTCAACGATGAAATGGGCGGCGGTTCACTTACGGCCTTGCCGATTATTGAGACGCAGGCCGGTGACGTGTCGGCGTATATCCCGACCAACGTCATTTCGATTACCGACGGCCAGATATTCCTGGAATCCGATCTGTTTTATTCGGGTATCCGTCCGGCCATTAACGTCGGTATTTCGGTTTCCCGTGTGGGTGGTGGCGCCCAAGTCAAAGCGATGAGGAAAGTAGCCGGATCGCTTCGTCTGGATCTGGCGCAGTACCGCGAATTGGCGGCTTTTGCCCAGTTCGGTTCTGATCTTGATGAAGTTACTCAAAAACAGCTCACTCGCGGTGAGAAGATGGTGGAAATTCTTAAGCAGGGGCAGTATAAACCGATGTCGCTGGCTCACCAGGTGATGATTATCTGGTGCGGCGCCAATGGTTATCTTGATGATATACCCACCGGCAAACTGGCCGATTTTGAGACCGGTTTCTTCAAGTTCTGCGCGGAGAAATTCCCGGATATAGAAGCGGCTATTACCAAAGAAAAAGATATTTCCGAGAAAACAACCGCCAATATGAATGAGGCGGTCAAACAATATAAAGCGTCGTTTGCACAAGAATAAGTTATGCCGACACTACGACAGGTAAAAAAGCGAATAAACTCGGTCATCTCGACCCGCCAGATTACCAAGGCGATGGAGATGGTAGCCGCCGCCAAACTGCGTAAAGCACAGATGAAAATTATGCAGGTGCGGCCGTACTCGGAGAAGCTTGATAATATCCTGGTAAATCTGTCGGCAGCTGCATCCGGAGAGTTGAACCATCCGTTTTTTGAGAAACGGGAGGTGAAAAGGAGAACTCTGGTGCTGGTGACGTCGGACCGCGGTTTCTGCGGTTCATTTAACGCCAATCTTATCCGTCGGGCGCAACAGTGGCTGGATGATAAGGATCAAGATAGCGTCGAACTGGTGGTGGTCGGCAAGAAGGGTCTGGACTTTTTCAAGAGACGTCCCTGGCCGATAGCCGACAGGTTTATCGACTGGTCGGGCAACCTTGATTATGCCAAGACCCGCGACGTAGTCGATTTTCTTACCAAACGTTTCCTGGGCGGCGAGACTGATGAGATCAGCGTGGTTTACACCCAGTTTCTATCGACCGCTAGGTATAAAATCATCGAGGTTCCATATCTCCCGGTAGAACAGCCGGAAACCGGTGATGAACCCCGGGGGGGGAATTTGGATTATATTTTTGAACCGTCACCGGAGGTAATTTTCGGCGATCTGATGCCAAAATATACGCTGACCAAGATGGTAACGATACTGGCCGATTCGTTTGCCTCCGAGCACGGGACACGTATGCTGGCCATGGGATCGGCAACCAAGAATGCCGGTGAGATGATTGAATCGTTGACCCTGCAGTACAACAAGGCGCGGCAGGCGGCGATTACCAAAGAACTTCTGGA
>DAOWOO010000062.1 GCA_030642025.1 Candidatus Zixiibacteriota bacterium
CCAAGGCAACCAATGTCGATTCGGTCTGCTATGCTCTCCGCTCTATCGACACCCCGGTTTATTTGATAGCCGGTGGCCGGGAAAAGGGGATCAGCTTTGAACCGCTTATTTCGTACGGCAAAAACAAAATAAAAGAAATAATTCTTATCGGTGAAGCCCGCGAAAAGATGTTTGATGCTCTCGGTAAACATTTCCCGGCCGAGTTTGCCGGAAGCATGGAGGAAGCGGTACGGAAAGCCTACGCCGCCGCCTCGCCGGGCGACACCGTACTTTTATCCCCGGCCTGCGCCAGTTTTGATATGTTCGATAATTTTGAGCATCGGGGCGAGGTCTTCAAGCAGGCGGTGCTGGGATTGAAAAACAACAGCCGCAGTGTAACGGGAAAGATGGGATAAGCGACAGTATGAACCGAACGCTTCTATACAGCGCTATTGCCCTGATTGTAATGGGTATGATAATGGTGTACTCATCATCATCGGTTATGGCCGCCAGCCGCTTCGGGTCCCAATTCTTTTTTCTCAAGCGGCAGTTATTATGGCTGGTCATTGCCATTATATGCGGCGCGCTGATTATGAAGGTCGATTTGAAAAAATACGCCGTATATTCCGTACCGGCCATGATGGTGATACTCGGGCTTCTGGCGCTGGTGTTTTTCATGCCGGCGCGTAACGGCTCCCATCGCTGGATTTTCCTCGGACCGTTTTCATTGCAGCCGTCGGAAATATATAAACTGGTTGTACTCTTCTACCTGGCGTTCTCACTTTCGATGAAGAAACGGAATATAAAAGATTTCAAGCAGTTGATGCTACCGTACGCCCCGCTGGTTGGTGCGGGTTTGCTTTTGATTATCCTGGAGCCGGGACTGGGTTCGGCCCTGACCATATCGCTGACCGTATGTATTATTTTCTTCCTGGCCGGAGTAAGAATCATACATCTGGCCGCTTTAGCCGTGCCGGTAGTCGGGCTGGTCGGTTTCATGGTTTTTGTTCTGGGTTACAAGAAGGCGAGAGTTATCGACTACCTGGCGGCCATTGAGGACCCGCTTACCGGCAGTTACCAGGTCAAGCAGGCGGCCCTGACAATGGGAGCGGGCGGGTTTTTCGGCGCCGGACTCGGCGCGGGACGACAGAAGCTGTTTTTCCTGCCATATCCGCATACCGATTTTATTTTTGCCTCAATCGGCGAGGAACTTGGACTGGCCGGTTTATTGATTATCCTGGGACTGTTTTATGCCATGATCTGGCAGGGGCGGAAAATAGCTATGTACCAGCCGGATAAATTCGGCTATCTGCTGGCGATGGGTATAACCGCATCGTTGTTTGTCGCTGTTATAATAAATGTCGGCGTGGTTACCTCGCTTCTCCCGACCACCGGGATTCCGCTTCCGTTCCTATCGTACGGCGGGACATCTCTTTTGATCTCGGTTGTATCTATTGCGGTGCTTCTTAATCTGTCGAAGCGCAGAAGGATGGTGATCCGATGAAGAAACTCCGGGTCATCTTTGCCGGAGGCGGTACCGGCGGGCATCTTTTTCCGGCTCTGGCCATTGCCGATAAACTTAAAAGCAAAATAGTGCCTGAGTACGAACCCGATTTCCGTTTTGTCGGCACCAAACGGGGACTGGAGTACCGGATGAAGGACAAACTGGGCTATCCTTTGCACCTTTTAAGCGTTCGCGGATTTGTACGCTCGGCAATTCTGGCCAATATAATATTTCCCTTTGTCCTGATCGGGGCGGTCGTAAAATCGCTGTATTTGATACTACGGTATCATCCCGATATTGTCATCGGAACCGGGGGATATGTTATGGGGCCGGTAATAATTGCCGCTATCGTGCTTAATACGAATAGAGTTATCCAGGAGCAGAACTCCTACCCCGGTGTTACCACCCGGACACTGGCGGGTAAGGTATTCAAAGTCTTTCTCGGTTTTCAGGATGCCGTCAAGCATCTCAAACCCGGCTGTGATACGGTTGTCACCGGCAATCCGATAAAGGAGATTATCGGGACAATCCCGCGCGAGAAAGGCGTTGAGTATTTTGGACTGGACAGTCATAAAAAAACAATTCTTATCTTTGGCGGTAGTCAGGGAGCGGGAAGCATTAATATAAATATATCAGAGTTCATCGATACTCTTCCCGATGGATTTCAACTGATCTGGCAAACAGGTGAAAGGGTCTACAAGGATGTAGCCGCGCGTGCGGGCGGCAGGGTCGCAGACCGCGCCCTTTTTTCCTTTACCGAAAGAATGGAAATGGCTTACGCCGCCGCCGATCTGGTTATCGCTCGGGCCGGGGCGCTGACCCTGGCGGAAATCGAAGCAGCCGAACTGCCGTCAATCCTGGTTCCGTTTCCGTTTGCGGCCGGTGATCATCAGCGTAAAAACGCCGAGTCGTTTGTTACCGCCGGAGCTGCGATGCTTATCGATGATGAAAAACTGCTAACCGTGAATCTGCTTGAAGAGGCGGTAAGGTTAATGCAAAGCGATAGTTTTGAGAAAATGAGAAAGGCGGTTCAGAATATGAAAGCCGCTCGCGAACGTTCGGCGGCGGATATTATTACCGATGAGGTACTGAAGCTGGTCGGCATTATGGAGAATGGAGAGTGAGCACGGCAACAAGGACGTACCAGAAATTTGAAGGTGAAAAAATGATATTCGGTAAATTCAAGGAACTGCATTTCGTCGGAATCGGCGGGGCCGGGATGTCGGGAATCGCCGAGATTCTGCATAATCTTGGCTATAAAATTACCGGTTCGGATATCCGTCCCGGCGAGGTTACCGAGCATCTGGAAAGGCTGGGTATCACCGTATTCAGGGGACATGAGAGTGGCCATATAGGAACCGCCAATGTGGTGGTGATATCATCGGCGGTCGGTCCGGATAATCCCGAATTGGTCGAGGCCGAGAGGCGCGGCATACCGGTAATCAAACGGGCTGAAATGCTCGGCGAATTGATGCGCCTGAAATACTCGGTCGGCATCGCCGGTACTCACGGTAAGACCACGACTACGTCCATGATCGGCAATATCCTGTCGGATGCCGGGCTTGACCCGACTGTCATTGTCGGCGGTGTTGTAGCCGGTAAGGGTTCCGGGGCGTCGCTGGGCGCCGGGGAGTACCTTGTCGCCGAGGCCGATGAGTACGACCGCTCGTTCCTGTCGATGTTTCCGTCGTTGGCTGTCATTACCAATATCGAGCCGGATCATCTCGATTGCTACGAAGATATGACTGATCTTGAAAACTGCTTTCTGGAATACATGAACAGGACGCCGTTCTACGGTGAAGTGGTTTACTCGGCTGATGATACGGTCCTGGCTAAAATACAGAGCCGGATCAAACGAGCATCGGTCACCTTCGGCTTTTCGGAAAACGCCGACTATCGGGCGGTCGATTTTAAACTGACCGAGGGAGGATCGGTCTTTACTGTTCTCAAACATGGTACTAACCTGGGGAATATCATCCTGCACGTCCCCGGACGATACAATGCGCGAAATGCCATGGCCGCCGTGGCGACGGCGATGGAATTGGATACTCCCTTTGAGAAGATCGCTGACTCACTCCTGGACTTTCGAGGCGTGACGCGCCGTTTTGAGGTGAAAGGTATTATCGATAATATTATGGTCGTCGATGATTATGCGCACCACCCGACCGAGATTATCGCTACTCTGAGGGCGGCCAAGGATTCATATAACCGCCGGGTCATCGCCGTTTTCCAGCCGCATCTGTTCAGCCGCACCCGACAGTTTTATCGCGAGTTCACCGAGGCTTTGAATATCGCCGACCTGGTTTTCCTGGTTGATATATTTCCGGCCCGCGAAGAACCGGTTGAGGGCGTCACCTCGGAGATGATTTCCCGGTACGCCGTCAAGAAAGGGTATAACCATATTCATTATATCGGCCCGAAAGAAAACGCCGTTGACGAAGTGCTTAAGACCGCAAAACCCGGCGATATGGTCATCACCATCGGGGCCGGCAGTATTTACCGGATCAATCCGGAAATAATACGGGGGCTGGAAAACAGATGAACCTTAAAGTCCGCAAGCCGTTTTTGTATATGCTCCTGGCAACCTTGTTGATAGGAACGACTCTTGTCTCGTTTAAGTATCTGCATGCCTTTCAACTGAAGAGTGTCACGGTTGCCCCGGAATATTTTGCCGAAACCGCCGGAGAACTGGATCTTCCGACCGGCGAGAATCTTTTCTCCCTGCCGGTAAAAAAGGCTATGGACGATCTGCTGAACCGGCGCCATATTCTCTCGGTAACGTTTGATTATGAACTGCCCGGCCGGGTACGAATAAACCTGAATGAAACCCGACCTCTGGCCCTGACAATTAGTGACGATGGCCGAATCGTGTACAGTCTGGACAGGTACGGTTATCTCTATCACTTTGATACGGCGAAGTACGGCTTCGATTATCCTGTAATAACCGGAATAGGCAAATGCCGGATATACGAAAGGGCCGGAGACAGCCGCATCAAGCTGATTCTTGCGGCCCTGGAACGGCTTAAGGATGATGATATCGATTTGTACCTGGCGGTATCAGGCATTGATTTATCGAAGGTCGGGTACATCTCCGTGTATCTCGACGGAT
The DNA here is from genome assembly GCA_030642025.1 of Candidatus Zixiibacteriota bacterium. Lineage (GTDB taxonomy): Bacteria > Zixibacteria > MSB-5A5 > GN15 > PGXB01 > DAOWOO01. The sequence continues at coordinate 4,593 of DAOWOO010000062.1, forward strand.
TACCGTTTGCCGTGCTTACCTGTGCCGGGTCGCTGTATGAAAGCATCATACAAACCAGGCAGTTTGTTCTCGGAACCCGTCCCGACCTGGAAAATATAAAAAAGCTCGATCTCAGATCGGACGGACTGATTATAGCGGTGAAATAAGTATGTCGGAAACTCGAATCATAACGGCGATTGATATCGGCACCACGGCCATCAAGGTCATGATTGCCGAAAGCGATGAAAAGGGCGATCCGGTTTACATGGGGTTCGGAAGCGCCCCGGCGGTCGGATTAAGACGCGGTGTCGTGGTCAATATGGAAAAGGCGCTGGAATCGATCACCCGGGCGGTCGAGGATGCCGAGATGACGGCGGGCGTACATATCGGCTCGGCCGTGGGCGGGATCACCGGCGATCATATTAAATCGCTCAACAGCCAGGGAGTAATAGCCATATCGCGTTCCGACAATGAAATCGGTGAGCGCGACGTGCAGAAAGCGATTGAAGCGGCCAGCGCCATTGCTATTCCCAACGACCGCGAAATCATCCATGTTCTGCCGCAGGATTATACTATCGACGAACAGTCCGGAATAAAAAACCCGGTCGGCATGACCGGGGTCCGCCTTGAAGTGGAAGTGCATATTGTCACCGCGGCGGTAACCTCGGCAAGGAATATATTCCGCTCAATCGAACGGTGCGAAATTGCGGTCGATCATCTTGTGTTGCAGTCACTGGCATCATCGTATGCCTGCATATCTCCCGATGAGGAGGAAATGGGCGTGGCCCTGATTGATATCGGCGGCGACCTGACCGACGTGGCCGTCTTTTACGACGGTTCGATCCGGCATACCGGTGTCGTTCCGCTGGGCGGACGCAATGTCACCAATGATATAACCATCGGACTGCGCACTTCACTGGAACAGGCCGAGCGGTTGAAGCTGGCTCACGGATCAGCGTTGACCTCACGGGTCGATCCGGAGGATATGATGGAAGTCACCACCGCCGTTGGCCGCGAACCGAAACAGATATCACGCAATGTGCTGGCCTCGATTATTGAACCGCGTATGGAGGAAATTTTCACGCTGGTGCAGCGCGAGATCAAGAAAGCCGGTTCCACCGAACCCCTGGCGGCCGGCGCCGTACTGACGGGCGGCGGCTCCCTGCTTCCCGGAATAATCGACCTGGCCGAGCAAATTCTCGATATGCCGGTAAAAATCGGCGTCCCCGGAGGCATTGATGAAATTCCGGAAAATGAGATTACGCCTGACAGGGCGACAGCCATCGGGCTGGTGCTGTACGGTCACCGGCACGGCACCGGAGCGGAAATCGCCCGGGGAGGTATAAGAGGATTTTTCAGGAAGATAGAAAACTGGATATCAAATAATTTCTAATAAATCATGGAGGATGTACCGATGAGCGAGGAAAAAATTCGTTTCGTGTTCGACGAGGACACTGGCCTTTTCGGCAAGATCAAGGTTGTCGGAGTCGGCGGGGCCGGCGGTAATGCCGTCAACCGGATGATCGAGGCCGGACTGTCCGGCGTCGAGTTCGTGGCCATCAATACCGATGCCCAGGTGCTGGACAGCAACCGCGCCGGCAAAAAAATCCAGATCGGCAAACGGCTGACCAAGGGACTGGGCGCCGGGGCCAATCCGGAAATCGGAAGTAAGGCGATAGAAGAGGATGCCGAGGATGTCGCCGAGGCTCTCACCGGGGCCGATATGATCTTTATCACTGCCGGTATGGGCGGCGGTACCGGGACCGGCGCGGCCCCAATCGTGGCTGATATCGCCCGGCGTCAGGGAGCGCTGACAGTGGCCATCGTCACCAAACCGTTCAAATTCGAGGGTCAGCGGCGAATGGAAAAAGCCGAAGTCGGTCTGAAAGGCCTCAAGGACAAGGCTGATACGGTAATAACCATCCCCAATGAAAGGCTTCTGGCAATTGTTGATAAAACCACCACTCTGACTGATGCTTTCATTTTTGCCGATGATGTCTTGCACCAGGCCACGCGCGGGATTTCTGAATTGATTACCACGCCCGGTTTGATTAACTGCGATTTCGCCGATGTTAAGACAGTTATGATGGAGCGGGGCAACGCCCTGATGGGTACCGGTATCGGTTCCGGCGAGGGGAAGGGCGAGACTGCGGCTCAACCGGCGATTTCCTCCCCGCCTCTGGAGGATGTCTCCATCTCCCGCGCCAGCGGCGTTTTAATCAATGTCACCGGCGGCGAGGATATGACCCTGTTCGATATCAACTCGGCGACAACGATTATCCAGCAGGCGGCCGGGGCGGAAGCCAATGTGATTTTTGGGGCGGTGGTTGACCCGGCAATGAAAGACCGGATGCGCATTACGGTCATCGCTACCGGGTTCGGATCGGCAGTGGAGTCGATTTCTGCCGATGATGAAGCCGAGGCGGAAATTATCAGGTGCGCTCCCGGCAAAGTTATGTCGCTGTTTCCCGAAGAAACCGTTTACCCGGCCAGAAAGGCGGCCGGCGGAAATAACGGGCGGGGGAGAAGCCCGGCTTTTGATGATGATAACAGGCAGATTCCCGCCTATATCAGGAGGCTTGAAGAAAATTAATTTCTCCCACTCGGTTCCTCCACGCAGAGACCGCCGGTCCAGTTACCCGGCCGGCGGTCAATATTTTGTTTTGAATTTCAAGGACTATATTTTGGGTGGGCAGGAAGTTGCGCCCCTGTGACTTTGGCAATTATTCTGGTTTTATCAATTCCTTAATAAATTTACTTTCCCATGGCAAGCTATTGGCAACCCGTCCTGATTTAAAAGTCAAAATCATTTTGCTCTTCAGGTGCTTCTTTGACTTTTGAGGCCTTTTTAAAAGTTACATTCACTTGCCCAAG
>DAOWOO010000378.1 GCA_030642025.1 Candidatus Zixiibacteriota bacterium
CTCGGCCATTTTTCATCAGGGCATTTTCAATAGAATCGGTACGGCCGAATTTATCCGAAATGGCCAGGTCGGGCTTGTGCTTTTCGACGATATTTTCAATCACCCGGCTATGTCCCCAGGCCAGAAGCCGGTTAAGATTTTTTATCTTACCATATAGTTCATTGTATTTTTCAGGGCCGATGACAACCACGGTATGTACGAAATTATCCGCAATCCATCGGCTCAGCTCAATGATTTTATTGTCTGATATTTTCTTTGAATCCCGGACACCCCGCCGCGCCATAACCTCGGCACCCTCGTGGTCAGCGAATACTCCGGCGATAACCAGGGGACCAAAAAAATCCCCCTTCCCTGATTCATCGATGCCAAGTATTGTTTGGCCGGTATCGATATCAATTGGCCCGTTCAATATACTCACCGGTACGGGTATCTATTTTAACCTTGTCACCTTCCTTGATAAAAAGCGGCACCTTGACTTTAAGACCGGTTTCCACCACCGCCGGTTTCATAATATTGGACACCGAATCGCCTTTAACACCGGGTTCTGTCTCAGTAATGACAAGGATAACCGAGGCCGGAAGGTTCACCGACAGTGCGTTGCCCTCATATAAAAGAACGCCGTATTCCTCGTTTTCCATAAGGTACCAGCGGGTATTGCCGAGAGTATCGGCCTCGACTGTTATCTGGTCAAATGTTTTGGAATCCATGAAAACATATTCATCACCCTGCGAGTAGAGAAACTGCATTTTATTTTCAACCAGATCGGGAACGTCAAATGATTCGGTCGTTAGAAACGACTTTTCAATAATGTTGCCTTTAAGCATGTTCTTCATTTTGGCCTTCACATGCGGACGGCCGCGCGCCACTTTCACATGCTGAAACTCAACCACAGCCCAGGGTTCGCCCTCATACATCACTTTCAGGCCTCGCCTGAAATCACTACTGGATATCATTGTACCTCCAAAATTGTTCAGGATCGAATATAGAAAATCGACAAGGAACCAGCAAGCTCTTTATAAAGAAGTCTCGACCGGCTTTTCTTTATCGAGGAACTCCCGGCTTAATCTCCGGGAAGGAAGCGTTATCGTAAAAGTGGTACCCCGGCCGTCAGCGGACTCAAAATCGATTCGCCCCTCATGTTGAACAATTATTTTGCGGGCCAGGGGAAGTCCCAGCCCGGAACCTGACGGATTGCCGGAGAAAAACGGGGTAAATATTTTGTCATGGAAATCGGCCGGAATTCCACAGCCGTTGTCGGCAATGGCTATAATCATGTTATTATCCTGCCGATCGACAGATACGACAACCTCACCATCACTGCCGGTAACCGCCTTGCAGGCATTATCGATCAGGTTGGCGACCGCCTGTTTCAATAGAAGTTCATCGGCGCTAATCTGCGCTTTCTCCTGCATTTCTACTTTTAATTCAATCCGAATATCATTATAACGCCGCCGGGCGGAATCTATAATTTCGGTCAGCATTTCGACAATATTAAAATCGGCCGGCATTGGGTGTAACGGTTTGGCGTAATCCAGAAATCTTGACACCAGCATTTCGGCTTCTTCAGATTCTTTTAAAAGCAATCCGGCATTTTGTCCGGTTACACTATCCGGCTCGACTTTTTTGCCAATCAAACGGGCGAACCCGGTAATGGCGGCGATAGAATTACGCAACTGATGAGCCAGACCGCCCGACATCTCGCCCAGCGCGGCCATCTGGTGTCTCAACTCCAGCTCACGGCGCATCCTTTCGAATTCCGTCAGATCATTGAGCAGGATTGACAAACCGATACTATGCCCGCCACTGTCGGTCAGGCCGGTTATGACTACGGCAATAGTTGCCTTCTCCAACTGCCGCCGGATAAGTTCAATTGTCTCGTTAATCGATTTCGACCGGTCGGCCCGATATACGCTAACCAGCGCTGACAGCCCGGCATATCCGCTCAGCATATCATGAAAGTCCATTCCATCAAATTCCCGATTATCCAGTTCAAGTATTTCACGGGCGGCATTGTTGACAGTAACCACGTGGTTGTCATTATCGAGAGTAATTATTCCGGTGGGGATGGAACTGAGAATATAATTATTATAAAGCTCAAGATTGTCGGCCCTGAGGGATATTATTTCATTTAGCTTAACCAGTTCGGTTTCCTTAAGCTTGAGATCTTCGATAATTTTTTCATAGGAGCTTATTAACTCAGTTATTTCATCCCCGGCACCGGCGTCAAAACGCCCGGTTTCCTCCGCCTTTTCTCGCAGACGTTTAACTGGATACATAGCACGGCGAATAAACTTATGAGAAAGAAAAGCAATGACAAGTACGCCAAGAATTCCAAAAGCAATCAGCACTTTCCCGGCATTTTCCAACGACCCCAGGAAAGGATTGCTGCCTACAATATATATAACATACTTCGAACCTGCATATTCCGATGGAAATAAAAACAAGGTTTCATCAGACCCGGACTTATGCGCCAAAATCGGCTGATTATCCAGAAGAGGTCTTAAATCAAGATTAACAATTGCCGGATTCACGGCTGTCAGGGCCGAATCAAC
>DAOWOO010000310.1 GCA_030642025.1 Candidatus Zixiibacteriota bacterium
ATTGTCAGGTTCGTTTTTCGGGGGTTATATCGCAGATGCAAACGGGCCAGAAACTGGTCGTCGGTGAAGGTATCCTGTTTATACCTCTGGCCGAGCAGATACAGTTCCGAGCTTAGCTGGCCGATTTTAAGGACTGTCGAAAGCACGGCGCGGTCGCGCCGGAGACGCCGTCGCCAGTCAACCCGAAGAGTATCCTCTTCGTATCGTTGAATGGTCAGGGAACTGTTTTTATAAGTGATTCCCAGCTCAACTTCCTTTTCCGTGGTCCCCTGCATTTGATCGGAATAATCATTCGTCCGGCGGTCATATTTAATAGATGACTCGACTGATAATTTATCAATTACATCTCCCTCGAACGAAACCAATAAAATATCTCCCTCGCCGTTACGGCGGACTCCCGATGCATCCAGCCGGGCGTCAATGTGTATATATGAAACGGCCGGAAACAGAAGACCCGACTGATTTGGATATACGCCCGCCGATCCTCTCCATGAAGAGAAGCCTTCACCATATTCAAGCCGGTCGGCCTGTATATAAAGATTGTATGGGCAGGGCAGCGCCCCCACTGTTTTAATATCAGCCTCAAATTCGTCTCCGTGATAACTCAGGCTGTCCGGAACCATATATTGCCTTAACCGATCCGGCACAAAACGGCGGCGGTATGATTTGAAATGTTTGCCTGTACTTGTAATCTCAAAAGATAAACCGCTGTTGGAAGAACCGATTCGCGGTATGTCACCCACCTGCCCGGAAAGCACATATTCGCCGCCGGTATTATCATGATCATGCCGTGACGAATACAGGTTTTTATCATAATTCGACTGGCGTGTCAGGAGTGTCAATCGCCCGGACGAAAACGGTCTTATGGTTACCGTGACATCAAGCAGCTCTTCCCGCTGAGGAACCGGAACCGGCACGACCGGATCATAATCTCCCCGGTTCTGCCCGACATAATCATAACGGTTGCCCCCTGAGAAAACATAGTCACCCTTCCCGCTTCCCACCGGCGTGAAACTTACCCGCCAGTCTCCCATACTATCGCCGACATATTCAAAATACCTTATGCCCAGTGTATCGTGCTGTTCAATATAATCGCCGAGCGGATCGGCCACCGCCCCGTCCCTGAAATTCTGCGTAACCGAATCGCCGATTGATTCAAGGAATGCAATATCCGACGATGATAACTCGCCTGATTTGGGTCTGTTTTTATCATCGCCCTCGCGGGTATATCCGACACCGAAGGTAACCGATGAATCGCGGGTGGCCAGCCCCGACGAAAGGCGGTATAGCTCCCGCTGGTAATCATCGGTTAGCGGTTCAAAATCTATTTCAATTCGCGACCGCGAATCAATCGGCGCTCTCGGCGTGAAGGTGATGGATGCCGCAGGGTAATCGACCGTGTAATCCTTGTCGGAGCCCCGCTCCAGCGGTCGTCCGTCAACCCAGACCTGCTCGGTACCGGGCACAATCGCCTGCACCCGGTTACCCGCAGCAATCCGGTAGGGACCCTGTATCCGATCCATGCCGACAAACCGAACTGTACTATACGTACCGCGCGGGCGGGCAAATACGACGGCTGATGAAAAGATATTATCACGATACCGCGCCGAAACACCCGACACCTGTTTTAATGACGGGCGGCCGAACCGCGACTTTTCATAAAGCTCCAGATTTCCGACTTCGGCGGTGAAGCTTTTCGAACTTATGGTGAGGTACATTTTATCCAGTTCGCTGATTCGACTGTTTATGGCCCCATAGGATGGATCGTAACCGCGGTCGGCCACGGAACCGGCAATCCTCACACCTGGCGTCAATTCGCCGCCTATTGTCAGTTCCAGCGACTGGTTGAATTGCGATGTCCCACCGCTCTGTGTCAGTATGGAAAATTTCTTGGCTCCACTTATAGTCACGCCGGACGCCCGCCGGGCCTGCCTTCCCGTCATTATCCGGGCAGGTTTTCGTATGAGGTCGGATGGTTCCCCGCCCTCCAAAGATCGTTCGGGCATATTGCCATATCTCAATTTCAGCCAGGAGGGCAGGGGTTTGAAGTAAACGGTAAGGGTATCATCAGTTGACCGCGAGTAATTATTCAGCCTGACCGTACCGCGGAGATAATTGATGGAATAGTCATCGCTTTTAATAAGTCTGCGGCCGTTTAAAAACAGACTGTCGGAATCAGAAACAAGCACACCGTTATAGATATTTATCTGCGGTTTTATTTCATCGCCGGTCAGTACAATTGAAACAGCATTGGCATTGTCCGTAAAAAACAGCAGAAAGGCGGCAAGGTATATCGCCCCCAGCCGGATAAGACATTCCCCGGCCATTACTCCGGGAAAATAATTTGATAGATTATTATACGATCATTGCCGGTATCGGAAATCGCCAGCCGGTCATCCGGCAAAATCCTGATATCATGAGGTTTGGCAACGCTGAAATCTATTCCGGCATCAGCCGCTCCGACAGAAAACAGCAGTATATCGAAAAAACTGAAGCAGTACAGGACTGCGGATTTTCTATCTATGACCCATATATTTCCATATCGATCAAAATCGATTCCCGATGGTTCCTCAAGGTACTGGCTACCGAGATCAGCCAGATGGATACCCAGTTCATTATATATCTCGACCCGATGATTTCCGGCATCGCATACAAAAATATTGCGATCCCGGTCGGAACGCATACCGGTCGGCGTCAGAAGCCGACCCGCCGAGGTTTCCCGGTCGGCGATAAAACGGTCGAAACCGCCATATGCGTTAAATACGGCAATATGTGCTTTATCGCGATCGGCGACATACACCTCGCCGTAATCGTCAACCACCAGCCCGGCCGGGCGGCCGAATTTGAGCGGATCAGCAGCATCGAGAAGATCAATATTATCCACGAAATTCAAACGAGTATCATAAATCGCCACCCGCTGATTGCCGCCGTCGGAGACATATATATTCAGGTTGTTATCAATCGCGATATAATCGGGCGAGTTCAACAATCCTTCCCCCACACCAAACCCGCCAATATCACGGATTGGCTTGAATTCACGGTCAAATCTGATCAGGCGGTTGTTCCCGGCATCGACAACATAAAGATTGCCGGAATTATCCGAGGTCAGTCCTTTCGGCTGTACC
>DAOWOO010000457.1 GCA_030642025.1 Candidatus Zixiibacteriota bacterium
AAAGACACCTGTCGGTCGATCATTTGCCAGCCCCCATAAATAATCTGAAATTCGGCAATCCGCGCGCTCTTCTGCGCCAGTGACCGGCCGTTGCGGTAATATTCCGCCTCAATCCGGTTTTTGGCCTTTTCAATTTCGGCATCGGTAACATATTCATTTTTAATCCGTTCGATTTCCTCAAGCAGGGCGGCTTCTCCATCTTCAACCGAAACACCATAATTCAGAATAGCATAATGAACCATCAGGCCCGGGTCTTCCATTTCAAGGGAATTACCTCCGGCCGCAATCGCCAGCTTGTCTTCGGTTACCAGACGCCTGAAAACCCGTGAGGACTCACTGTCGGCCAGTATCCTGTGAAGCACCCGAAGGGTCGGCATATCATCATCGGTGGCCCGACACATATTATGGGCGACAATAGAAACGGGAATATCGGAGGTTCCCTCAAGTATGGCCCGTCTTTCACCCCGATGCCGGGGTTCTTTCGGTATCCGACTCGGGAGTGGAGCCGAGGAATAAATCGACCCGAAAAGCTTACCCAGCCGCTCAGTCAGTTTATCTGTTTTGAAATCGCCGACCAGGACCATAACGGCGTTGGACGGCTGATAAAATGCACGAAGGAATTTCTTGACATCATCGACCGATAATGCGGCGACATCGGAGGGCCAACCATACCGGGGATTCCGGTAAGGGTGCACACCATAGGCCAGGCCGAAAATCTCCTCATTGAGCGGACCGTATATCCAGCTTTCCACATGCGCCAGCCTGTCTTTACGGATTTTCTCTCGCGCCACCACCAATTTTTCATAAGTCATATCGATATTCTGCATAAAATCCGAGATCATAAACAGAACCGTATCGGTGTAACCCGACGAAAATGAAGCCGAAAAGCAGGTAAGATCGCGGGATATATAAGATTTTGTTTTGCCCCCGCCTCCCTGGATTATCCGATCATATTCGCCCTTTTTGTAATTGGCGGTTCCCCCCAGCACAACCGCCCGCGCAACCTGTGAAAGTCCGGTGAACCCCGGACGATCATTTTTTATACCGACATGATAACAAATCTGAATGGAAACCAGCGGAGACGAGTGATCCTCAAGGGCAAGAACAGTCAACCCGTTCTCCAGCGTCGCCTCCTGTACCTGCCCGGCAACTGGTAGGGGCGCCATAAGAAACAGTACCAGGATATACCGAATCCAGTGCTGACTGCCATACGGATATGCTTTCATAAAACTCACAATAATATATATGCAGCTGTCAGGCAACCATTTTACGTATGCCGCTGCTCATACATTTATTAACGGAAGCAGGGGGGCTGAAGTTTCTGAAATGTTAGCGTGGCACAACAACTTAACGGCCCATAACGGTATATCCGCCATAAAGCGATGTTCCCCGATATTCACCCTCGCCGTCGAAACCGGTTTGAGCGCCAACGAAGTATTTTAGCAGATCCGCCGCAATCCCGATTTCAACATTATCATGATTATCCCATTTGAAGAAAACAGCCAGCCTGTCAATAGGACGGTAGCGAAATCCATATGTATAACTGGCGCTCGACAGGCTCTGGCCGGTGGTAAGATCTATTTCCACTGATAATGACAACCTCTGTTCCGGCATACGATAAGTTACCGAATACCTCTGCTCCACGTCCGTGCGTTTGCCGTCAACACG
>DAOWOO010000230.1 GCA_030642025.1 Candidatus Zixiibacteriota bacterium
CTCGGCATAAATGGACGCCCTGACCTGCCCATCGGCACCGTCCTCGGTTACAAAAGTGAAGCGGTTACGGTCGATTGAAAATGGAAACTCAACATAGGTTGTCGGTCCGGCCATCGGATCGGGGAAAAGCGTTATTCCAGCCTGAATATTTATCGGTTCTGCAAAGCCTGCATATGGGAGTATCGGAATCAACAACACTATTAAAGCAAAATATAAAACCAATCCGCCAAATTTCAATTTCATATAAACAATACCTCGGAGAAAATCATCTGATTATACCATCATAAGGATATTGCAACTTGTAGTCCTTGTCACCCCAGTTATCAACAAAAACGAAACGCCTCTGGATAGACAGGTGATAATAGTACCATACCTGATACGCCTTCTGATCGGATTCAAACGGGTAATCCTCAAGTTGATCGGGTTCGCCGTACTGGATGAATATCCGGCCGCGATCGGTTAACCACCCCTCCCTGTTCATCAGGCCGAAATACTGATTGGCCAGTTCAATCCGCCGGTAATAATCGCGTTTCGTCTCATTTAACGGCGTTCCGGGCGTTTGGTCATGATTCTGCCAGAAATCATGCCAGGCCTTCAAACGCTCTTCGGGCGTCCGCGCCTCTTTCAAACATTTGTTTTCATCCGATGTAGCAATATATTTCAAAAGCCTGATCGCGCCTTCATAATCATTCAGAATCAGGGATTTCGGTGACCAGCTCAATCTGAATGGCGTCCGCATATTATCGGTCTTTTTATTACGCCGACCCAGCAAAGTGATATCGAGAAAATACTGACCGGAAGGAATATCGCGAAGCGATGCATGGCGAATCTGCCTGATTACGCTTTCGGTGAATTCAGAGGTCACTGTATCGCGGTAGACAGGATCAAGTTTCTGATTGAGTATCTGTGTTTCAACCAATACCTTATCACGCTTATCCTTCCCCTGATATATTTCATAGTAATACATTATCGGCGCTATCGAATCGCCGCCGTAAGAACGTATTACCGACGGAACGACGGTCCAGTCTCCCTTATTAAACGGTGATCCGGGCGAGGCCGAATCGACGGTATAGACAAATTCTATATCGGACAGGGACGCATATTTTCTGTCGAAATCATGAAGGTTCACCTTGACGGTTTTTTTAATGTGCGTTCCGGCATTAATATCATCGAGACGACATTCTACTTTGTACTTCCCCGGCTTGAGTTTGAACTCCACCTGACTTGTGCGGAAATCAACATCGGAAGAGGTTTTTTCATAAGAGGATACATTAAAATCTATGCGGCGGTTGTACCCGTCCACCTGCCGACTCTTGTTACTGAAAACCGTAAATGTGACTTCGTAAGTGGCCTGGAACTGTCCGCCCTGCCGCGTAAAAGCAAGATACTTGTTGAATACCTTGTAATAGACTTCCAGAAGAATTAAATCATCTTGATCAATCTTGAAACTGGCAAAATCAACATGAAAATCAAGCTTCCCCTTGCCTTCATCCATTGAATATAAATGTTGCCCTGCCGCTGAAATTGTCAGCAGGAAAAATAGAATGGTGGTTGCCAGTAGTCTGTTCAAGATTCAGATTTCCTCAAAGCTAAGTTTTATACGCCTTCCAATGTATAAAGACGGACGAAAAATCGCAATATCAAATTGTTTCTTATTCGTATCGAAGAGATTCAATAGGATCCATGCTGGCGGCTCGATATGCCGGATACATACCGGCTACAAGGCCCACTGTTATGGCTACAACGAAGCCGAGGACCAAAAACAACGGCGATATCGCCAACGGAAGCGGCGAAACCGCCCCGATTAATATAGCCGTGGCAATTCCCAGGGCAATCCCCAGAAGCCCCCCTGATCCGGAAAGAGTCATGGCTTCGACCAGAAACTGCCAGAGGATATTACTGCGTTTGGCCCCAATCGCCTTGCGGACGCCAATCTCACGGGTACGTTCGGTTACCGAAACCAGCATTATGTTCATAACACCCACCCCGCCAACCATAAGTCCGACCGACGAAATAACAATCATGGCTATGTATATATACTTGGTTATATTTCCGATCATGTCCCGAATATATTCCTGGCCGAAAATGGCAAAATCGTTCTCTTTATCGTAGGGAACCCTTCGGACTATACGCAAAGCCGCGGTAATTTGCTCTTTGGCTTCCTCGATATCATCCAGATTATTGGTGCTGACAGACAGAGTCAAGGCCTCATCCCAGGGGTAAAGCTTCATAAAGGTTTCAAGCGGAATGGCCACCTTGTTGTTTTCTCCGTCATTAAACATCGTTTCCTGTTTCTCCCTGACTCCGACTATGGTGAATCTTTCATTATTAACACGAATTTCCTTGTTGATCGGATCCTCTTCGGGGAACAGGGCTTCCTTGACATCAGTCCCCAAAACACAGACTTTGGCACGGGTTTCATTATCCACACGACTTATAAACCGCCCGGAACTGACGGTGACGTTGCGAACCTTCTGGTAATCGGGAAGTACCCCTACAATGGCTGGACGGTTAGCTTTTTGTTTTTTGTATTTTACCACGTTCCCGCCGCGCGCCCAATAATGGTTTTCAGGCGATACCGCCGCCACTGCCGGGCAGTTCTCCCGAATGGCGTCGGCTTCCACTTTGGTCATGAATTTGCGGTTTCGCTCTTCATCGGTAAGGTCATCCCAGTTGGTGCTGGGCATGAACCGGTCGATAAAAAGGATATTACTTCCCAGCGTGTCAATAGAACTCTGAACGGCGTCATCCAGTCCCTGGATAAGAGACGACATGGCAATCACCGACCAGACGCCTATCAATACGCCGAGGATTGTCATGCCGGATCGAAATTTATTGGCAAAAAGCGATCCCAGCGCCAGACCGATACCTTCTTTTACCTCAACTCCTGTCATGTTAATCTTTTATTCAAAGCTTAATGCTTTAACCGGCTGGAGACGCGCCGCCCTCATGGCCGGGTAAATTCCGAAGAAAAGACCGGTGCCGCTGGATATGGCCAAACCTATCACGATGGCGAATACCGAAGGTGTCATATTCATATCTATCAGTCCGATCAATATATCCCCCAAAATTACGCCGATAGCAACGCCAATAATCCCGCCCCCAAACGACAATATAAACGCCTCATATAAAAATTGCAGAAGAATATCCCGTTGCCGGGCACCTATCGCCTTGCGAATGCCGATCTCCCGGGTCCGTTCGGTCACCGAAACCATCATTATGTTCATAATAATAATTCCCCCTACTACCAGAGCTATAGATGAAACCCCAATGAGACCGAATCTAATATATTTGGTGGTATCATTAACAATTTTCATAATGGCATCGGCGGTGACAATACCGAAATCATCGTCTTTATTGTATGGCACATGGCGAATTGCTCTGAGCACCACCCGGGTCTGATCCATGGCAAGATCCATTCTCTCCAGCGATCGAGCCTTGATAAATATTGAAAGATCATACCGCCGCCGGGCAAAATCCTTCATAAACGCCGAGAAAGGAATATAGACTTCACGATCGGTATCCTCGCCGAATTTGGCTCCTCTTTTTTTGGCAACACCTATAACGGTATAATTAATATTGTCAATTTTTATATTCTTGCCCAGCGGGTCGACACCGGCAAAAAACTCGTCCTGAATAGTTGCTCCTATAAAAGCCACGCGGCTCCGAGTGTTATCCTCACCAGCCGTATGAAAGCGTCCCAACTCAAGTTGGGCATCGGTAATACTAATCAGGTTGGCCGTTCCGCCCTTGATTCGGACGTCGCGTATTTTCTTATTGCGGTATTTAACTCGTCGCCAGGTATCGGCATACAGGGCGACCTCTTCACATTGCTCGCATCCTCGCTCTATGGCGTCCGCATATTCAGGTTTGAGCTTTTTTCTCTTTAAAGCCTCAAGAAACTCATCATGGCTGGTA
>DAOWOO010000360.1 GCA_030642025.1 Candidatus Zixiibacteriota bacterium
AATACCTTTGCCAATCGAAGAAAGGTTGTTATCTCGCGAGGCGAACTGGTGCAGATCGGCGGCGGTTTCAGGATACCGGATATAATAAAAAAGTCCGGGGCCAGCATGCTTGAGATCGGCACGACCAATATCACCACTCTCGATGATTACCGCGCGGCGCTTGATGAAAATCCGGCCATGTTACTAAAGGTACATAAAAGCAATTTTTCGGTTGGCGGATTTACCGATGAAGTTGCCGTAAAAGATCTGGTGCGTTTGGGCAAGGGAGCCGGCGTGATGGTTGTTAACGATTTGGGAAGCGGTGTTTTTATCGATACGACACAATTTATCGATCAGCGTGAACCAACCGTGCAAAGCTCGATTCGTGACGGCGCCGATATAACCTGTTTCTCAGCAGATAAATTATTGGGCGGTGTTCAGGCCGGGCTGATTGTGGGAAACCGAGATGCCGTAGCAAAGATAAAAAAGAATCCGATCTTCCGGGCGATGCGTGTAGATAAGACGGTCTTTTCGGCTCTTGAAAAGCTCCTTGGGTACTATCTGGATGGTACCTGGAAGGAAGACATCAAACTCTGGAGACTGGCCGGGCGGAAAGAGGCCGACCTGTACAAGATCGGCCGTCGTATTCTGAAAAATATCGGCGCCGGCGATAAAATTGTTCTCGAGGGATCGCAGGGACGTATGGGCGGCGGATCATTGCCGGAGGTGCCGCTGCCATCGGTAGCCTTCGCTTTCAGGAGCAAGCTGTCTCCATCGGCGATAGCGCGTCTTTTCCGAGAAAGTGTACCGCCGGTTATCGGTCGGATTGCCGATGATCGCTTCAAGATCGATCTGAAGGCAATCGACGATACGGATATGGAAGCACTCGTTAACACCATCGAAAAAATACTGCCGAAACTGTAATGATATGTTTATAATAGGTACCGCCGGTCATATCGATCACGGTAAATCATCAATTATACGACGACTGACCGGCATTGATCCGGATCGCTTACCCGAGGAAAAGGCTCGGGAGATGACTATTGATCTCGGCTTTGCCTGGTATGATACATCCGATGGGAATCGGATCGGAATTGTCGATGTTCCCGGTCATGAGCGATTTGTTCGGAATATGATAGCCGGTGCCGGAGGCATTGATGCCGTCCTGATGGTTGTTGCGGCCGACGACGGCTGGATGCCCCAGAGTGAGGAGCACCTGCAGATCACGCGTCTTCTGGGAATACGACATGGCATCGTAGTTATTACGAAAATCGATCTGGCGGAACCGGGCTGGGTTGATCTGGTTGAGCAGGATATCGCCGAAAAGCTGGCCGGGACTTTTCTCGAAAACGCTCCCGTGGTCAGGCTGTCGTCCCAAACCGGCGAAGGGTTTGACAGGTTGAGAGAAGAAATCGAAAGGCTGGGCGCCGCCATAGTACAGCGCGAGGATATCGGAAAGCCCCGACTCTTTATGGATCGATCATTTGTGGTGGCCGGGATGGGTGGGGTTGCCACGGGAACGCTTCGGGGCGGGTCGCTTGCAGTCGGAGATGACGTGGCTGTCTATCCTTCAAAAAAGAAGGGCAAGATTCGCTCACTGCAGTCGCACAATCAACAGGTGAAAATATCCTATCCTGCCCAACGAACAGCGGTAAGTCTTACCGGCATTGATAAAGATTATTTCGGCCGGGGATCGGTCCTGTCTCGACCGGATTTGGTTGAAATGTACCCGGATAACCTGGTGTTGGCCGTCTCCGTTTCAATACTTCCTGAGTCGTCTATTGTCCTGGAAAATCGCCGACGTCTCTTGATGATCCTGGGGACGACTGAAATTGAAGGAGAGGCTCGCCTGTACGGTGACAGCCCGATTACTCCCGGGAGCGAAGGAATTATATTTTTCAAGCCGTTTGACCCGCTCATGGCCTTTATCGGTGATAGATTTATATTACGCCTTCCGACTCCTCAGATTACCGTCGGCGGAGGTATGGTGCTGGATTTACTGGAACGTATTCCCCGCAGGAAGGACCGCCGGAATTATCGTTATCTGAACGGGAGAGTCAATTTAACGGTCGAATCACTAATTGCCACCGAGTTCGAGAATAATACTTTTATCGATGCCCGCAGTAATTTCCGGTACTGCAATTATTCGGAGGATGCAATCGGGCGTATTATGAACAGCCTGAAATCGCAATCGTTGATTGATGAGAGCAATGGCCGCTGGTACCGTCCGGGAGATATTGACAATCTGATGAATAGCACTATTAATGCCGTCGAGCAATACCTGCAGCGTTTCCCGCACCGGGATGGTGTTTCGATTGGTGGGCTGGCCGAGTTATTGAAAATTCGACAGGCATCGTTGGAGCCGATCATTGCCCTGCTTCTTGAAAAAGGAAAACTGGTCAAGAAGAAAAATGTCTATAATCTGCCCGGCCGCGAAATTTCCGTTTCGGGGGAATTGAAAAAAACCGCCGAACAAGTGGAGGAAAAACTCCGTAACACGGCCTTCACGCCCCCCTTGATTAAAGAGCTTACCGGTACTGATGCATCTGTTAGAGAAGCCCTGGATTATCTTATCCGAGCCGGGAAAGCAGTCAAGATCAGTCCAACTTTGGTGTATCATGTTGATTCATGGAAAAGTATTGTAAGTATCATTAGAGAATTACTAAAAGACAGTGAGACGTTGTCAGTCGGTGCGATAAGAGAAAAGATGGG
>DAOWOO010000448.1 GCA_030642025.1 Candidatus Zixiibacteriota bacterium
AGTCATCGATTTTCTGGCCAATCGCATCCTCCATGAGGGCTTCCTCTTCGGATTTGGTCACCATCACAACCGGCAAATGCGGCTTGAATTCCTTGATTTCTTCCAGAGTCGTCAGGCCATCCTTGCCCGGCATCATTTCATCCAGAAGGACCAGATCGACCGCTTCATTTTTTATATAGTCGATGGCATCATCACCGGATACGGCGGTCTGCACATCGAATCCTTTCTGCTGAAGAAAGAGAATATGGGGCTTCAGAGAATCGATTTCATCATCAACCCAGAGTATTATTTTTTTACTCATAAGTATTTCACATCCTAAAGCTTTCCCTTGCGGGGAGTTTTAATCTCATAACAACGGCGGCGGGCGGTGTCGGAATGTTTTATCGGTAGGACGACCTGGAACACGGTTTCACCCGGTCGTGAACGAACCAGGCCGATTTTCCCACGATGATACTCCTCAACTATTCGTCGAGCCAGCGTCAATCCCAGCCCCCAACCCCGTTTCTTGCTGGTGAATCCGGGTCGGAACAGTTTGCGAGCCGACCCGGGCGGTATTCCCCGTCCGTTATCAAATATTTCAACTACTATAAACCGGGTATCTTTTGACAGAAAAGTGGTTAGTTCAATCCGGCCTTTTTGCGGATCAACCGCCTGCAAGGCATTCTTCAATAAATTTTCTACCGCCCAGGTGATTAACTCGCCGTTAAGAGAAACCGGGGGGATTTTTCCGCAAAGACATATAATTTCGACGCCATTGCCGTCAAATGGTAATCTTCTTCGATAATACAATGCCGTTTCTTCCACCAGCCGGTTGATATCGCCCTCTTTCAATTCCGGCAAAGAGCCGATTTTGCCAAACCGGTTAGCCACGCGCTGCAGGCGGTCGACATCAGTTTTCATCTGTGAGAATATTTCCTCATCATTCATACCCGCGTCCGCTATGCCGCTGTCACCTTTTATTTTGGCCGTCAACAATTCCAACCAGCCCATGAGCGATGATATCGGCGTGCCCAACTGATGAGCTGTTTCTTTGGCCATACCGACCCATATATGCCGTTCCTCAGAGCGGCGTATGTTCTGAAATCCGATAAATCCAACCAGAATAAAAGCCGCCACCAGTCCCAGTTCGATAAACGGCATTAACCGGAGCTTGCGGATTACCCTGGAGTCACCATAATAGAAATACGATATCGTCTGATCTCCGAATTTGAGGGGAATTTCACCATTGGATTCTTTCATTTCGCGGGCAATCCCGGTAATTTTCGTATGAGCCTCGGGCGAAGGATCATTATCAATCAGGCCTTCGACATTACGCCAGAAAACCGGGTTACCGTCAAGATCGGCAATCACAACCGGGAAGTTGGCCTTTTTTATAACCTCATCAAAGATAATCTGTACTTCGCCGCCGGAGGTGGATTCGCTCGCCGCCAGTTGCCAGAGCCTGACATAGGAGCGGACCGATCGCTGGGCATCGGCCTTAAGCTGGCCTATTACATTGAGGGTGTAAAAGGTAAAAACCGCCGAAATGACAACTATTCCCATTACAAGGAAGAGTTTAAAGACAGTCGTTCCCTCAATGGAATGGCGTATGTTTATGAAATCACGCACCTGGTGTTATTTCCGCAATCCCGCCCATGTAAGGACGCAGAACCTCCGGAATAACTATAGTACCGTACTCGGTCTGATTGTTTTCCAGTATGGCCGGGATGAGCCGGGCCAGAGCCACACCGGAACCGTTC
>DAOWOO010000079.1 GCA_030642025.1 Candidatus Zixiibacteriota bacterium
ATAAGCGAGCGTGTTATCTCCCTGCAGTCTCAGGACTTCCGACTTTTTGGGACGAATTCGCCGCCGGTCGCGTTTAATAGTCAGGCGTTTGCCCAGAATATCACCGATAATGGTGACCAACTCTTCGATAGAATAATCTTCTCCGGAAGCCAAGTTGATAGTCTGTCCTGTTGTTTTATCAGAAAATGCGGCGGCGATCATGCCGTCGACAGTATCACCGACAAAATTCATATCCCGCCGGGTGTAGATCTTGCCAAGCCTGACAACAGAACCCTTTAAGGCCTGTAGAATTATGGTTGGCAAAACCGCCCGGGCCGACTGGCGGGGACCATAAGTATTAAACGGCCGAACCGTCACGGTCGGCAGATTGAAACTGAGGTAAAACGATTCCACCATCCGGTCGGCGGCGATTTTCGATGCCGAGTACGGTGACTGAGCTGTCTGCGGATGTTTTTCATCAATCGGGACATATTGGGCCGTGCCATATACCTCGGAGGTCGATACATGCAGGAATTTTTTAACGCCTTCCGAGCGCGCCGCCTGAAGCATATTGGCGGTGCCGAGTCCGTTGACCGACAGAAAATCTCTCGGGGCGATATATGAATACGGTATTGCAATCTGGGCGGCTAGGTGAAAAATATAATGATTACTCTTAATGGCCGTTTCGCAAACATCGGGATCCCGGATATCTCCGAATCTGACAGTTATACCGTTTTTGATCCTCGGTGGCAGATATTCCAGCCACCCGGTCTTTCCCGATGATGTATAGCGCACCAGTGCGGTTACTTTGGCGCCCGATCCGGCCAGTTTTTCGACCAGATGTGAGCCGATAAATCCGCCTGCCCCGGTAACCAGAATTTTCTTGTTCTTGATTGATGCCATAATCATGACCAAAATATATACGAAAATATATTAAAGCAACGGTTTTTCATTCTCGTGAGCGTGAGAATTCCTGCCGATATTTTTTATATTGCCTCGATTTTGGGGCGGGGGTAGATTAATGCAAATTTGCATTAAAGAAAGGGGAGATTAATGTCGGATTATGATTTCATTACAGCACGACAGATACTTGATTCCCGCGGCACACCGACAGTGGAAGTCGATGTTGTTCTCCAGGATGGATCACTGGGACGGGCGGCGGTGCCGTCGGGAGCCTCCACCGGGGCGCATGAAGCAGTGGAACTTCGCGATGGTGACAAAAAGCTGTATTTCGGAAAATCAGTATTGAAGGCGGTAAAAAATGTTAACAGCAAGATAGCCCCGGAGCTTATTGCCAAGGGCATTGACCCATACGACCAGGTGGCCGTTGATCAGTTCCTGATTTCTCTGGATGGTACCGAAAACAAATCGAATCTCGGCGCCAATGCCATGCTCGGGGTCTCGCTGGCTACCGCCCGGGCGGCGGCACAGTCAGTGGGGCGGTACCTGTACGAGTATATTGGCGGAACCAACTGCAAGCTTCTACCGGTGCCGATGATGAATATTCTGAATGGTGGCAAGCATGCCGACAACAATGTCGATTTACAGGAATTCATGATTATGCCGGTCGGCGCCAAATCATTTTCCAAAGCTCTCCAGATGGGCGCCGAAGTGTTTGGACATCTTAAAATAGTTCTGAAAAAGAAGGGATACAATACATCGGTCGGTGATGAAGGCGGCTTTGCTCCTGATCTAAAGTCAAACGAAGAGGCGCTGGAAGTCATCATGGAGGCGCTGGGACAAAGCGGTTACAAGCCCGGAAAGGATATCCTGCTGGCGCTTGATCCGGCTTCAACCGAGTTTTATGATGATAAAAAAAAGATATACTATCTGAAGGGCGAAGGGCGCAAGTTGACCTCGGAGAAAATGATTGATTTTTACGAGGATCTGGTCAATAAATACCCGATTATCTCAATTGAGGACGGTTTGGCCGAGGATGACTGGGACGGCTGGAAACTTATGACCGAGCGGCTTGGCGGGAAAATCCAGATTGTCGGCGATGATCTTTATGTGACCAATCCGAGGCGTCTGGCACGGGGGATAAAGGAGAAATCGTCCAATTCAATTCTTATCAAACTCAACCAGATCGGAACTCTGACCGAGACACTTGATACTATCGAAATGGCCAAGAAAGCGTCATTTACGGCGGTAGTGTCGCATCGAAGCGGTGAAACCGAGGACAGTATTATTGCCGATGTGGTCGTGGCAACTGGCACCGGCCAGATCAAGACCGGTTCAATGTGCCGGACTGACCGGATATGCAAGTACAATCAACTGCTTCGAATTGAAGAGGCTATCGGCCCAACGGCGCGGTATCTCGGCAGGGATGTGTTTTATAATCTGGCTTGATATACAGCGTCAGGCAAAAAAAACCCGTTCGAGAAATCGAACGGGTTTTTTTCTGGGAGGGATATGCAAAAAAGGCTTTTAGAAACTCTCCCATCCCTGGGTAAAAGAATCAGCGTCTTCTCGCTTTCTTCCTTGCTTTCGGTTTGGCCGTTTTCGCCCGTCCCTTTTTCAGTCCCAGAGCGCTGATTTTGCCGCGCACTGAAGCCAGCGAACGACGGAGCGTTTTGGCAATCGCCGAAGCGGGCTTGGTTTTGTAAGCCGAACGCAGATCCCTGATTTCAGAGGCGAGCCAGGCTTTGCCGATCTGCTTTTTGGAGCGTTTGGCTTTAGCCCTCGGTTTGGCTTTGGCTCTGCCGCGAGCTTTCGGTTTGGCTTTGGCTCTCGGTTTGGCTTTAGCTCTCGGTTTGGCTTTGGCTCTCGGTTTGGCCTTAGCTTTGGCGCGAGCTTTCGGTTTGGCTTTGGTCCTCGTTTTCCTCTTTACCGCCATTCTGGCTCCTTTCGTTAGGTGGTAGTTACCATTCGGTTTTATGTATTATAATGCAATATCCTTTTGCACCTATCATACGTGTCGAATGCCATGTTTTATACAACTGATATTGCCTGCTATTATTATTTATTTAACCCTTTCAACAAAGAGGATAAAAATGTTAAAACCGGCATGCAATAAAAAAATGACACTTCTCAAAAAATAATATGGCTGTTAAATAAGTACGTCGGCGTGAAGATGTGACGATTTTAGTATAAAGTACACCAATTGATGCAGGAAGAGTACACTCAGTGCGATCCGTTAAGCTCGCGCGCGAGATAGCGGCCAGTGTATGATTTCTTGATGCGAACGATCTCCTCGGGAGATCCGACGGCAATAATCCTGCCGCCTTCGTCGCCACCTTCGGGTCCGATGTCGATTATATAATCAGCCGTTTTGATGACATCAAGGTTATGTTCGATTACCAGAACGGAGTTGCCCCGCTCGACCAGTTCATTTAAAACGCCCAGAAGCATACGTACATCCTCGAAATGAAGTCCCGTAGTCGGCTCATCGAGAATATAAAGGGTTTTTCCGGTGGCCGTCCGGGACAATTCGGTCGATAGTTTGACCCGCTGGGCTTCTCCCCCGGAGAGAGTTGTCGCCTGCTGACCGAGACGAATATATCCCAGCCCGACGTTTTTCAAGGTCACCATCTTGCGCTTGATCGGCGGGATATTCTCAAAGAAGGCCAGTGCCTCATCGACCGTCATATCAAGCACATCGGCTATTGATTTGCCCTTGTATTTAATCTCAAGCGTTTCGCGGTTGAAGCGTTTCCCCTTGCAAACCTCGCAGGGAACATAAACATCAGGCAGGAAATGCATCTCAATTTTGATGATACCATCACCCTCACAGGCTTCACACCGGCCGCCCTTGACATTGAACGAAAATCTTCCCGGGCGGTAACCGCGCATCTTTGATTCCGGGAGTCTGGCGTAAAGATCGCGAATAAAGGTGAATACTCCGGTATAAGTGGCCGGGTTGGAGCGGGGTGTGCGTCCGATCGGTGATTGATCGATATCAACCACCTTGTCGATATGCTCCAGTCCGGTTATGTCGCCGTACGGCAGAGGGTTTTTTCTCGAATTATAAAATGTTCGAGCAAGGATTCGATACAATGTCTCATTTATAAGGGTTGATTTCCCCGAGCCGGAAACGCCGGTAACTACCGTGAAAACGCCCAGTGGAAAATCAACGGAGATATTCTTGAGGTTGTTTCCGGAAGCTCCTTTTAGAGTTATAAACGATCCGTCAGGTATTCTCCGCTTTTTGGGAATGGGTATATTTTTCCTATATGCCAGATAGGCTCCGGTGATTGAGCTTTTACACCGCTTAATCTGGGCCGGTTTTCCGGCAAAGACCACTTTGCCGCCCCGTCTTCCGGCTCCGGGTCCGAGATCAACCACATAATCGGCCCGTTCAATTGTCTCGCGGTCGTGCTCGACCACGATAACGGTGTTGCCCAGGTTGCGAAGATCGGCCAGCGTCTTTAATAGCCTCCGGTTGTCACGCTGGTGGAGGCCGATCGAGGGTTCATCGAGCACATACATCACACCCACCAGTCGCGATCCGATTTGTGTGGCCAGGCGTATCCGCTGGGACTCTCCGCCGGATAGAGTCGCGGTAGCGCGGTTGAGGGTCAAATAACCCAGGCCGACATTTTCCATAAAGGCCAAACGGTCGCTGATCTCTTTGAGAATCTGATGAGCGATTAATTCCTGTTTGTGAGTCAGTTTCAGATTTTTAAAAAATTCAATCGCTCCGGTAACGGTCATAGAGGTCAGGGTATCAATATTCTCCCTGTTGATTATGACGGCCAGAGCTTCCGGCTTGAGCCGGGCACCATCACATTCGGAGCAATTGGTGACCGACATATATTGTTCAATCCAGTTTCTGACACCCGATGAATTCGTTTGGCGATAGCGCCGCTCCAGATGTCGAACGACCCCCTCGAAAGCTCCTTTATACTCACCGGAGCCACGGCCATCAGAACGCTCATATTGAAAAGTGATATCCTCGCCGTTACTGCCGTAGAGAATTATCCTCTGAACCTCGCGGGAGAGTCTATTGAAGGGTGTGGAGAACTTGAAACCATAGTGGCGCGCCACCGAGCGAAGCATCTGTCGATACCAGTTGGACATGTCGGCGCCCCAGGGACGTATCGCCCCCTGGCTGATCGACAGTGATCTATCGGGAACAACCAGATCGGGGTTGACTTCCATAATCTGCCCCAGTCCGGAGCAGGTGGGACAGGCTCCATAAGGCGAGTTGAATGAAAACATACGCGGCGACAGTTCATCGTAGCTGATATTGCAGTCAACGCAGGCAAACTGCTCGGAAAAAAGCAGATCATTCCCTTTGATGTTTATCAGCACTGTTCCGCCGGAGGTTTTTAACGCCGTTTCAACCGAATCGGTCAGGCGCCGCATTGATTTTTCCTTGACCACCAGACGATCCACCACCACTTCGATGGTGTGCTTGACATTTTTTTTCAGTTGTATGCCACTGTCGGTTTCGGCAATCTCGCCGTCAATACGAAGCCGGACAAACCCCTCCCGCCGAGCCTGCTCGACAACATCCTTGTGTTCGCCCTTGCGGCCGCGTACCAGCGGCGCCAACACCATCAGCCGGGTTCCTTCATCGAATGAAAGAACCGAATCGACTATATCCTGCACCGTCTGGCGGGCAATCGGTTTGCCGCATTTAACGCAATGCCTGGTCCCGACCCGGGCGAAAAGCAGACGGAGATAATCATAAATCTCGGTAACCGTGCCGACCGTTGAGCGGGGATTCTTGGAAGCACCTTTCTGCTCGATAGAAATTGCCGGGGAAAGACCATCAATCAGGTCAACGTCGGGTTTGTCCATCAAGCCCAGAAACTGGCGGGCGTAAGCCGACAGGGATTCGACAAACCGGCGCTGGCCTTCGGCATAGATCGTATCGAAGGCCAGGGATGATTTCCCCGAGCCGGACAGGCCGGTTATGACGATCAGCTTGTCACGCGGCAGCTTGAGATCAATATTTTTCAGGTTATGCTGCCGGGCTCCTTTTATGACTATATACTTGCTTTCTGTCATTATTTATTATCCGGTTTCAAACCGAGCTAACCCGTAATATAACAGTTATCAATTATGTCTGCGTAATCTTTTTAGAAAATTTTATACATTCTTTTATGCCTGTATAGAATCATATATTTCCAATTCCCATACATTTTAATATATTGTCCTGCTAATATGACCGGATTGGAGGTAGCAGGAATTGACCCGGATTGAGAAAAAGGAACTGAGATTATATAACGAGGACTGCCTGTCAGGTATCTCTAAACGACTGAAAAAAGATTCGGTCGATGTCGTTGTTACCTCGCCGCCGTATAATATCGGAGTCAAGTATTCCCGTTATAATGACCACCGGCCGCTTGAGGAATACCTGGATTGGCTAAGAGACTGGGGCGAAAGAGTTAGCAGGGTTCTCAAGGACGACGGGTCACTGTTTCTGAATATCGGTTCCCGGCCGTCGGCGCCGGATATTCCATTTAAGGTCCAGACGGTGTTGTCGGATATTTTCCATCTGCAGAATGTTATCCACTGGGTCAAGTCGATATATATCGAGTCAAACGGCTATGGCGACGATATTACCGTCAATGTGGGACATTATAAGCCGATTAACAGTGATCGCTTTCTAAACGATACCCACGAGTATATCTTTCACTTCACCAAAACC
>DAOWOO010000140.1 GCA_030642025.1 Candidatus Zixiibacteriota bacterium
ACGTTCGATTCCGGTTTTTCTCGCCAATGGACGACTGTCACAGAAAGCGGCCGGACGGTACACCATGTTCAAATCCGGTCTTAAAAAAATATTGGGATGTTATAATTGTCTGATGGTACAGTCCGAAGGAGATCGGGACAGGTATATTCAAATCGGGGCGCCGCCGGATAAAATCGAAATACTGGGCAGTCTGAAATTCGATGCTCCTCTGGCTGTAATGGATGCCGACCGGCTGATAACTATAAGTGCCAATCTTCCGTTTTCCGGGAAGGCCCGAATCCTGACCGCCGGTTCCACTCGAAACGGCGAGAATGAAATTATACTCGATAATTATAAAAAACTGCTGGAAAAACAGCCTGATGTCAGGTTGATTATCGTTCCCCGTCACCTGGAACGGGTCGGCGAAATTAAAAAGATGGTCGCCGGTCATGATCTGTCGTATGCGCTGTACTCACAATTATCGACTGATGAAAATAATGTCGAGGTCCTTGTTGTCGATAAAATGGGTGTTTTAAATGATCTTTATGCGGTTTCCGATATCGCCTTTGTTGGCGGCACCCTGGTTGATATCGGCGGTCACAATATTCTGGAACCGGTCTGGGCCGGGTCTCCTGTGCTTTATGGGCCGAATATCGCCAATGTGAGAGACAGTTCGGATTATATCTTAAAACACAATTACGGCGCGATGGCAACCGATGACGAGATGCTCCTGGAATATCTTGACCGATTCTTCAATAACAATCTGCATTTTAAAAAGAAAACCGATACCGACAATATCGATTCGGCATCATGGAAAACCGCACGTATAATTCTTTCGGGCATGGAATCGCATGGAAAAATTCTGGAAAAGAGTAATTGACGCTAAGGTCAACCCGCTTTACTGGCCGATTATACTGCTTCTGTGGATTGCATCACTGTTTTATCGGCTGGGGCTTTTTCTCCACGGCGTATTCAATAGTACTCCTGTCAGGGTTGGGGTGCCGGTTATTTCGGTCGGTAATCTTACTGTCGGCGGAACCGGAAAAACACCGGTAACTATCGAACTGGCGCGTCGTCTGACGGATATGGGCAAGAGGGTTGGAATTGTCTCATTGGGATATGGCCGACGGGATACGGAAGAGTATTTCGGTTCCGGCAAAGAGATTGTCAAAAGGTCAGCAGAAGAAATCGGCGATGAAGTCTTAATGATGGCCGGGGTGATCCCTGAGGCAGTGTTCGGAGTTGGCCGTTCCAAGTCCGATTCGGCTTTGAGACTGGTCGAGAAATTCCGGCCCGATGTTATCATTGTCGATGACGCCTTTCAGCATAGACGGTTACATCGTGATCTGGATATACTTCTGATAGATTCGCGGATTGATTTACGAAGAGAATCAATCTTCCCCCTCGGTAAACTTCGGGAACCGATTAATGCCATAAGCCGTGCAGACCTGCTCGGTATTACTCATCGCGCTGATCCCGAAGAAAATATTGAGTTCGTTAACTGGATGGTGGAAAGAAGTGAAGGGAAACCGTTGATCGCTATCGAATTTCAAAACAGTAAGCTTATTTCCATTGAAGGTGCTGTAGCGCTTGACAGCCTTATAGAAAAATCGGCCTACGTCTTTGCCGGAATCGGCGACGGTGAAGCATTTGTCAGGTCGATGCGGAAACATCTTGAAAATATTGCGGGGTTTAGAATTTTCAGTGACCACTGCCGGTATTTATCCGCTGATTTGGGGAAAATCAGGTCTGATATCGAAACAATAAATCCGTATTATCTGGTAACTACGCAGAAGGACTTTGTGAAACTAAAGGGCTTTGATTTCGACCGGCCATTGTATTATGTTAATCTCCAACTTGATTTCGATGATGGAGAAAAGACGCTGAAAGAGGCGCTAGAAAGGCTGTTCAAGTAAGGGATGGAAAGAAAATACGATTTTCTGGTGATCGGTTCCGGAATTGCCGGGCTGTATTTTGCCCAGAAAGTGGCAGCGTTGTTGCCGCATCGGAAGGTTGCGGTTATCACCAAGAAAAAAGAAACCGAGTCGAATACCAACTATGCCCAGGGCGGGATAGCTTCGGTTATGTCAACGGTCGACAGCTTCGATCTTCATGTTGCCGATACCCTTCGGGTCGGCGCCGGACTGTGCAACAAGTCAGTTGTCAAAAAAATCATCCAATGGGGTCCCAAGACAATTGACAACCTGGTGGATATCGGGGTTAAGTTCACCAAAAGCGGAACCGGTTATGATCTGGGTCGCGAGGGCGGGCATTCAACCAACCGTGTCGTCCATGCTCTGGATTTGACCGGCCGGGAAATCGAACGGGCTTTACTGCATTCCTGCCGCAGAAAGAAAAATGTCGATATATACCGCAACACCATTGCCCTTGACCTGATCGCTTATGATTACCGTGGGCGGCGGCGTTGCGGTGGAGTTTACACATTTTCCGAAAAGACCCGCGAATTAGCCGGCTTTTATGCTCCGGTAACCATGCTGGCCACCGGCGGGATAGGGCAGGTTTATTATCATACCACCAACCCGACTATTGCCACCGGCGATGGAATTGCCATGGCCTTCCGGGCCGGGGCAAGGGTGGGCAACCTGGAATTTGTGCAGTTTCACCCAACCACTCTGTACAGCCCCGGGCGGCGTCCATTCCTGATTTCCGAAGCGGTGCGTGGCGAAGGGGCATTTTTAATGAACGCCTCCGGACGCAAATTCATGAGAAAGTATCATCCGCAGAAAGACCTGGCTCCGCGCGATATCGTGGCCCGGGCTATTGACACCGAACTGAAAGAAACCGGCGAGGAATTTGTCTATCTGGATATCAGCCACCGACCGGCATCATTTATTAAAAGGCGGTTTCCCAATATATACAAGGAATGTCTCCGGCGGGGGCATGATATCTCCAAAGAGCCTATTCCGGTGGTTCCGGCGGCTCATTATGTCTGCGGCGGAGTCGTCGCCGATATAAGCGGCCGGACGGATATCGACGGCCTGTATGTATGCGGTGAGTCATCATTTACGGGAATGCACGGGGCCAACCGGCTGGCCTCCAATTCGCTTCTGGAGGCGGTGGTAATGGCCGAATTCGCCGCTGATGTAGCCGCCGAATATCGGGAGAGTAAAAAATCTTCGGATATCCCGAAAACGGATGAATGGCTGCACTCTTCGATACATCGCCTTAAGGAAAAAATTGTCGTTTCTCACGACCGCCAGATGATAAGAAGGCTGATGTCTGACTTTCTCGGGATTGTTCGCTCGGAGGATCGGCTCAAACTTGCCCATGATAGAATCAAGCTGGCTCTGAGGGCCATCAATCAGTACTATCTCAGTCGGCCGGCGTCGTATGCTATTATTGAACTTCGCAATATCGCGCAGGTGGCCGAGCTGGTGGTTCGCTCCGCCAAGCGGCGAAAAGAATCGCGGGGATTGCATTATATCCTGAATTATCCGGAAACCGATGACAAACGTTTCAAGCACAACACCATTATCAAGCCACCCGGCTATAAATCGAACAGGAGTGGACATGGCCGCCGCCGATGAAATGATTCTGATTCTTGATTTCGGTTCGCAGTATACCCAGCTTATTGCCCGGCGGATCCGCGAGCAGAAAGTCTATTGCGAAATTGTACCATGCAATACCGATCTCTCGCCGTATTCCGGGCGCAGTGTAAAAGGTTATATCCTCTCGGGCGGACCGTCATCGGTCAAGGAACCGGGAGCGCCCGGATTGAACTCGGATATTTTCAATACCGGCCGCCCCATCCTTGGTATCTGTTACGGGATGCAGTTGATTGCCGATGCTTTCGGCGGCGAACTGGTGCGGTCGGAGATGCGGGAGTACGGCCGCTCCATGATGACCGTTACGGATAACGGTATAATATTCAAGAATATGGAAAAGGACAGCCAGGTTTGGATGAGTCACGGCGATTCTATTACCAAAATGCCGGAAGGCTTTACCACAATCGCCGGGACGGCCGCTCTCCCGATAGCGGCCATCGCCTCCGATGAAAAGAAAATATATGGCCTTCAGTTTCACCCGGAGGTGCATCATACCGACCAGGGGACTAAGATACTCCGCAATTTTCTGTTTGATATTTGCGGCTGTTCGGGCAACTGGTCGACGGAATCTTTTATTGAAACTACCGTTAGTGGTTTGAAATCCCGGCTGAATGGCAAAAAGGTGGCTCTGGCGATTTCAGGCGGGGTAGATTCGACGGTTTGCAGTCTGCTTTTAAAGCAGGCGATTGGCGATAATCTTCACGCCGTTTTCGTCGATAACGGCGTCCTGCGGAAAAACGAGTTTACCGATGTCATAAGAATGCTGTCTTCACTGGGACTGAATCTGCATCCGGTTGATGCGTCCGAGAGATTTCTAAATCGGCTCAAAGGCGTCACTGATCCGGAGGAAAAGCGGAAAATAATAGGCAATACCTTTATTGATGTTTTCGAGGAAGAAGCGGAAAAAATCGGGGATGTTGAGTACCTGGCCCAGGGAACATTGTATCCCGATGTCATCGAGTCGGTTTCATTCAAGGGGCCATCGGCGACGATAAAATCTCATCACAACGTCGGTGGCTTGAAAGAACGGATGAAACTGAAGCTGGTGGAACCGCTCCGGGAGCTTTTCAAGGATGAAGTGCGCGAACTGGGCCGCCTGCTCGGTTTGGAGGATCGCTTTGTGGGGCGCCATCCGTTTCCGGGTCCCGGCCTGGCGGTGCGGATTATCGGTGAGATCACAGCGATACGCCTGGCGGTTTTACGCGAGGCCGATGCCATCTATATGGATGAACTTCTGAAAACCGGGCAGTATGACAAAATCTGGCAGGCCTTTGCAGTGCTTTTGCCGGTCAAGTCGGTCGGTGTTATGGGCGATGAAAGGACATATGAAAATGTTATCGCCCTCAGGGCGGTTACTTCCACCGACGCCATGACCGCCGACTGGGCGCATATTCCATATGAAATCCTGGCGAATATTTCTAATCGGATAATAAATGAAGTAGCAGGCGTCAATCGAGTGACCTATGATAT
>DAOWOO010000299.1 GCA_030642025.1 Candidatus Zixiibacteriota bacterium
ATATTATCATTGAAAAGTT
Source organism: Candidatus Zixiibacteriota bacterium (assembly GCA_030642025.1). Taxonomy (GTDB): domain Bacteria; phylum Zixibacteria; class MSB-5A5; order GN15; family PGXB01; genus DAOWOO01. Next base: position 20 of record DAOWOO010000299.1, read on the forward strand.
GAAATCTATCCTTGAAATCGTTCAGGAATCCATGAATCGTCGGCGAAACGGCAGTCTCTGCAAGTCGGACTTCCCCGGTATCCGCAAAGCTGGCTGCAACAGATCGCCGTCACCGGTTGCATTCATAAGATTATTTTAATAATTTATCAAGCAATGAAAAACGACAATAATCGGGGAGCATTACCTATGGATGAAAGAACATTGTCGCGCTTTTCGATAGAGCGTGAGAGACTGAACGAGGTTATGCTTAAATACTCCGGGACAAACGCCAAACGATTTATCAATATCGACTGGCAGACATACAAAGAGGGCGCCATTCCGGCCAGAACCAAGGAATTGATGGGGTTGGTTGTGTCACTGGTCATGAGGTGCGAGGACTGTATAATGTACCATCTTAACTGTTGCCGCGAGGAAAATATCACCGACGCCGAACTTGAGGAAACCGTTATGATCGCCCTGGCGGCCGGAGGTTCCATCACGATACCCCACATCAGGCGAATCTGGCAGGCCTGGGATGAGTTTAAAAACAAAACAAATGACGAATGAATGCCGATTAGTGACAGATTACAGACACTACTCTTAAAAGAAATCAATGAAATCGCCGGCCGGAGTGATAAGCCAGATAGCAAACTGGCCGATATCTGCCAACTGCTCAAAGATAAAGTGGCTCACTATGACTGGGTCGGGTTTTATACGGTTAATCCCGAACGGGAGCGGGAACTTGTTCTGGGGCCGTATGTCGGAGAGCCGACCGACCACACCCGAATCCCTTTCGGACGGGGGATCTGCGGACAGGCGGCCGAAACCGGGGAAGCAATTATTGCCTCAGATGTCTCTGCGGAGCCCAATTATCTCTCATGCGGTATTAATGTGAAATCGGAGATTGTCCTGCCTATCGCTCATGAGGGCGTTATGCGCGGGCAGATAGATATTGATTCACATACCATATCGGTCTTTGATGAAAGCGACCAGGCCTTTTTGGAAATGGTCGGATGCCTTGTTTCAGAATTTTTATAGGCCGTTTATACCCGGGATTCTGGACATCGCTGAAGAAAAATAATATCCGGTTGGCCGGCCCGTTGATTATCTATCGGCGGCTTTGGCAGTATCCGGCCCCGGTGGAACCGGCATCAGGAACGGGTTTATTCTCGGCTTGGTAGTGTCTTTAGGCGGTGCGAATTCCTTCCCACCACCGTCTATTAAGCGTTGCTTCTTTCTTATTAGATCGTCTATTTTAAGAATAATACTCTTAATACGCGATGAATCTGACTGCGGCGCGGTTTCGACATAACTGCGATACGCCTCACCAGCCTCATCATACCTCCTGAGCCATTCATATGTTGCACCCAGGCTATAGTGGCCGTCGGCATATTCCGGGTCGATCTCGACCACCTTGAGAAAATCGGCAATCGTCTCTTCGTATTTGTCCATACTGTAATAAACGTTGCCGCGATTGTAGTACGCATCAATATAGCCAGGATCAAGCTCAATGGCACGGGTGTAATTTTCGACCGCCAACTCCCAGTTTTCCTTACCCTCATATGATAATCCCAGATTATAAAAGGCACGGGGGTAATCAGGTCTGATATTGGCGGCCTCCACGAAATCCTTAATGGCCTTGTCCATCTGTCCCATTCGGTAGTAATTTAACCCACGGTTGATATAAGCTTTGAAGTAATTTTGATCTACCCTGATCGCCCGTGTATAGTCCATGACAGCTTTGTTGCCATCGCCCATCCGCTCGTAGGTCATGGCTCGGCTGTAAAAAGCGGCGGCCATGGTGGAATCATTCCTGATGGCGACATTGAAATCCATAATCGCCTTTTTGTATTCTCCCATCCGGGCATAAGCTATCCCGCGTTGCAGGAAAGCGGAGGCAAATCCGGGATTTGCTTCAATTACCTTATCAAATTCTGCAACAGCTTTCTCAAATTCCCCCTGGCGCATAAACTCATCGCCAACCTGCATGAAAATGTTGATATTCGTCTGCTGAGCCAGGGCGGCCGAACTAACGCCCAATATTATAAAAACCAGGATTATTGATGTAACATATTCTCGTATTTTAAAATGATTTGAGTTATACATGCGCGCTATCTCCGGTTACCGATAAAATGGATATTTCCGTAATCGACCGCCAATTAAATCTGTCCTTGCTTATGGTATGTTTGACCTGTCAATTAGTTCCATCCAATATCATAAATCAGCTGGATGAAAAGCCCGCTCCAGCAACGCCCGGATCCTGATCGCCGCCCGTTCAACGAATTTCTCCACCGGCTCGTTCAATGGCTCACCGGTTCCCACTTCCAGCAGCATATGGTCAATTTTATCAGCTCGGTCAAAATATGCTTTCAGGCTGTCCCAGTCAATATTGCCGTCTCCCGGAATAAGGTGTTCGTCATACTTGCCATTATTATCCGACAGATGGCTGGTTTCAAGCCGGGTAAAGTGTCTTTCAATCAGATGAAACGGCGGGCCGCTTATATTTTCATGGGAACAGTCATAGCACCATCCAAAACACTCATCGTCGAATATATCAAGCAACCCATCGCATATCCATGATCCCTCGGCCGCCGGGAGGTTTTCAATAACCAACCGCACCGATTCCGGCTGAGACAACCGAATCATCTCCAGAGCTCGAGCCGAGCGCTCCAGGCAAGCATCTTTGCTGTCGAGAAAAAAATGGTGTGGATGGACAATAACAACGGGAATCTTATATTCGGCGGCATGTTCCAAAAACCTCAGAAGGCGGCCTATAGCCTGCTCATGGATATTGTGATCAGACGAGGCGATATCATACTCGCCGCCGAAAGGAGCATGTGCCGATGCTATCTCAAGATTATATTTACGTGCCAGTTCGCGGATTGAGCCAAATTCACTCCTGTTAAAAAAGCAGGTCTGTTCCAAATTGGCGCCAAGAGAAACAAAATCAAATTGATTCTCGGAGAATGCTTTGAAAAGTCTTTCCAATGACACTGAATAATCAACCGTAGTTGAAATTCCAAGCCTGTATTTCTTCGACAGAGTCACAGTGTCAAGATACCAAAAGATATGGAAAAGGCCATAAAAAAACGGCTGGAAGTTTTATCCTCCAACCGTCTATCTTGGTTGCCATTTCCCTCTCCGCGTTGCCTCACAGTAGAATGTTACCGAAGGTTTAGAGTTGTTCAGATACGTTTCCTCACATTAGATGTTACCGTA
>DAOWOO010000418.1 GCA_030642025.1 Candidatus Zixiibacteriota bacterium
ATGCCGATTTCCCGCAGGGCAAAGGCGGCGTGAACACAACAGTAGTCGAATTCTATCCCCTGACCTATACGGTTGGGCCCACCGCCGAGAATAATGATTTTGCGATTTTCGGAGGGCCGGGCTTCACACTCAGATTCATAAGTGGAATAAAAATAAGGGGTATATGCCTCAAATTCCGCGCCGCAGGTGTCAACGGTTTTATAAACCGCGTTTATCCCCATTTTTTGTCGATGTTCACGCAGTGTTTGCTCATCAACCGCGAACAAAGAGGCCAAATACTTATCACTAAAGCCGTATTCCTTGGTTTTCAGTATGTCGTCGCGACTGAGTCCGGCCAAATCGGTCGATTTCAACTTTTTTTCATACTCGACGATGTCCTTGATATTATATAAAAACCAAGGGTCGATTCCGGTAAGGGAATTAATTTCCCGTGCCGGCATTTTTTTTCTGAACGCCTCGGCAATATACCAGAGTTTGTCCCAGCAGTTAGTTCTCAGCTTATCTTTCAACTGCCGTAACGAAAGGTTATTGTCAATATACTTTCCATCGAGCGAATAACGGTCGATCTCAAGAGACCTTACAGCCTTTTGCAGCGATTCCTTAAATGTTCTGCCGATAGCCATTGCTTCGCCTACAGATTTCATTTGTACGGTAAGATCAGAACTGGTTTTCGGGAACTTCTCAAAGGTAAAGCGAGGCCATTTGACAACACAATAGTCGATGGAAGGCTCGAAGCAGGCCGGCGTTTTTTTGGTTATATCGTTTGGAATCTCATCAAGAGTGTAACCGATAGCAAGCAGAGAAGCGATTTTAGCTATGGGAAAACCGGTGGCCTTGGAAGCCAGCGCCGAACTACGTGAGACCCGCGGGTTCATCTCGATAACATATAGTTTTCCATTAGCCGGATTTACCGCGAACTGTATGTTCGAGCCGCCGGTTTCCACTCCTATAGCTCTTATAATTTTCAGCGACGCGTCGCGCATTATCTGGTACTCTTTATCGGTAAGAGTCTGAGCGGGTGCCACAGTAATACTGTCGCCGGTATGTATTCCCATCGGGTCAAGATTCTCGATCGAGCAGACAATAACAACATTGTCATTGCGGTCTCGCATTACCTCAAGCTCATATTCTTTCCACCCGATAACAGACTCTTCGACCAGTACCTGATTTTTAGGACTTAAATTCAACGCCCAGTGGATATATTCCTGATATTCCTCCATATTATAGGCTACATTTCCGCCCATACCCCCTAACGTATATGAAGGACGAATAATAACGGGGAATCCTATATCCTTAATGACCTTTTGCGCCTCTTTCCAGGAATGAACATATCCACTTTTAGGGACTTCAAGGCCAATGGTTTCGATGATTTTCTTGAATTTATCTCTTTCTTCGGCCCTTTTGATAGACTTTAGATTCGCTCCCAGCAAACGTACATTATATTTTTTCAACACGCCCGATTCAGCTAACGCGACAGCGGTATTGAGTCCTGTCTGGCCTCCCAGTGTCGGCAGAAGACTGTCCGGTCTTTCGGCCTGGATTATTTTCTCGACTATTTCGGGTGTGATCGGCTCAATATACGTCCGGTCGGCTATTTCCGGGTCCGTCATAATGGTGGCTGGATTGCTGTTTATAAGGATAACTTCGCAGTTTTCCTGTTTGAGAACTTTGCAGGCCTGAGCGCCCGAATAATCAAATTCACAGCCCTGACCTATAACGATAGGCCCTGAACCTATAATCAATATCTTGCTGACATCCTTACGCTTCGGCATTACGTTATTCCTATTGATTTCTGTAATCGTTCACGCTTTTTTGAGCCATTGGCCAATGGCTGCCGCGACCTGTCGCCCACTATTAATGGCACGGACAACCAGCGAAGCTCCGCTTACCGCATCGCCGGCGGCAAATACCCATGGTTGGCTTGTCTGATAATTATCTACCGCGATATTGCCATTGTCATCGAGTCGAAGTCCCATATCTTTTATCAATCCGTTATGTACCACATGCGCAAAGCCAAGAGCCAAAAGCACCATATCCGCATCAAGGACAAAATCCGTACCAGCTACTTCTTTCATTTTCCAGACACCATCTTTTTTGGTCCATTCTACTTTACAGCAGTGTACATTTCTAACGTGGATTTCCGTGTCCGAGAATTTTTTGGTCATTACACTCCAAA
>DAOWOO010000161.1 GCA_030642025.1 Candidatus Zixiibacteriota bacterium
ATATAAAAACTGATTTAGGAGATCATTTAAAAAATCTTTTAGTTGTCAGTCCTAACGTTCATGCTCAATTTACCTATGCAAATGTTGAAGAGTTTTTTGATGAAGACGGGTGGTTAAGGCGCATAAAGCTCAATAACGATGAATTTATTGTAAATCAAATCATTGATAACATACCGATAAAATTTGAAAAGGAAATTCATCATCTTACCTAATTTCACTTTCCATGAAAACCGAAGTGTATAAAATCGACGAATCAAGGCGGGATGATTTTTTTAAGATTCATTGCGCCGCTACCGGTCATGGATGGTGTTTTTGTGTCGCATGGTGGGTGCCGACATGGGAGAAGTGGAGCGAGCGCAACCCGATGCAAAACCGACAGCTCCGCGAAAAACTGTTCGACCGGGGCGAGTATGACGGCTATCTGCTTTATGTTAACGACTACCCGGCCGGATGGTGCCAGTGCGGGCAAAGAGATCGTCTCACCAAGCTGGTTAAATCATATAAACTCGAACCGGATCCAAGTGTCTGGGCTATGACCTGTTTCGTGATCTCGCCGAAATACCGCGATATTGGTTTGTGCCATTATTTCGTTGCAGAAATCATCAAAGACTCAAAGAAGCGGGGCGTAAAAAAAATTCAGGGTTTTCCCCGCCGGGGTGAAAACCTTCCGTTCGGCGATGTCTGGACCGGCCCCGAAGCTATTTTCATAAGGGCCGGGTTTGCACTTGAAAAGGACGATACTCAATATCCGGTGTACGGTTTGAAATTCTGATTTTCCGCCTTTGTTTTCCCCTGCTCATAACGTAATATATTTAATATGATTGACGAGCTTTCGCCGCCTGTGGCTGTTGTATCCTGCGACGGATACGACCCTGACCTGGTTTCAGAGAAAATCAAGACGGTAATTGAATTACTGGGCGGTCTGGATAAGTATATCAGGCCCGGTATGCAAGTTCTGCTCAAGCCGAATCTATTATCGGCCAAGGAACCGTCGCGGGCCATTACCACTCATCCCGAGATTGTCGCGGCGGTAGCTCGAGAAGTAAGAAAGCTGGGCGCCGAAGTTATTGTCGGCGATTCGCCCGGCGGGGCCAAGCGTGGTGTCCAGCGGGTTTGGGATAATACCGGTATGACCGAAATGGCGGAACGGGAGGGTATCGAGTTGGTCAATTTCGAGGCCTCCGGGGTGGTCAAACGAGAAGTCGGGGATAGAACATACTTTCTCGCCAAACCGGCTATGGAGGCCGATTTTATTATAAGCCTGCCGAAACTGAAAACCCACGTGCTAACATTGATGACCGGTGCGATAAAAAACATATTCGGGCTGATCCCCGGATTCAGAAAGGCAAACTACCACAAGGAAGCGCCGAAACCAACGGATTTCGCGCATATTATTGTTGATATACTCTCATTGAAAAAACCGAATCTGACGATTATGGATGCCGTTCTGGCTATGGAAGGGGACGGGCCATCGTCCGGTCAGCCCCGATGGGTGAATCTGATACTCGGTTCAACCGATCCGGTTGCAATGGATACGGTTGCGGCGGAAATTATCGGTCTCAAACCGAATAAGGTCCCGACTACCAGATTGGCCGCCGAGGCTGGTCTGGGAATCGGCTGGTTTGAGGCGATTGAAATGGTCGGCGAGAAAATAGACGATATTAGAATTCCTGATTTCAAGTTAACATCCAACAGGAAGCTGGAGTTGATTCCGGGGTTTATAGTTAAGCTCCTTGATCCGTATATCTGGGTTCGTCCGGCGATTGAATCCGAGGAATGCACTTTATGCAATACCTGCGTTGATTCCTGCCCTACCGGAGCAGTTTTTGGTAATAAGGGAGATGTGCCGAAATTTAATTATAAAGATTGCATAAATTGCTGGTGTTGCCATGAGATGTGCCCGTCGAAGGCCGTTTTTGTTGATCAATCATGGCTGGCCTCGAAATTTATTCGCTGAATCCCGTGGCGCAATTCCTGCGTTGGCGAAACTTTTTGCTTGACAAAACGTTAGCGATACGCAATATTAATATAGCAGAAATTGCGACAACTCGATATTACTTCGAGGGTTATCTGGGCTGTACATTTTTTCAGGAGGATAGGGAACGATCAGTTCTCTTTAGTTAATGGGCTCTTTTAAAGGAGGCATGATAGATGAAACGGGCTAAGATACTTTCGCTGTTGACGGCGATAGTTCTGGTATTCGTCTTCATTGGTTCTCCGGCAGTGTTCTCCGCCGGCGGTAGTGATGAGCATCCCTGGGATGAGGAATATGTCGCCAGTGGAGAACAGAATAACAGTTATAACGGGACCGCCGGTGAGGGTGACACCACCATATTTGTGGATGATCCTTTGTATACCAGCGGTGAAGGTGAATGGAGTCCCTTCTTTGACTGGTTCTGGGATAATCTGGATTACATGATGTATCTCCAGTTCCTGACATCGTTTGGGGATTTACCGTCTGCCGGTCAGAGCGGCACTATTGAAGATGGAGTAATTGACAGCCAGTCGTCAGCAGGCGCGCCGGCTAAATGAGGAAAAACGTGTAACTAATAATTTGCGTTATGAGCCTAGCCTCTCATCAAGAAACGGAATTTGATAGCAGGCTTCTCTCAATCGAGGAACTCTACCGCCAACGGAAGTCTGATATCGCAGGTGACGAGATTATGGCCCTGAAAAAGTCAGGGTACTCGCCCGTGGAGTACGAATTGGGCCTGTTCAAGTTGCTGCAAGGATACGATTATCTGCAATCCAGCAAATATAAAAAAGCCATAGAATGCGGTCTTGAAGCTGGCCGGCTTTTGTCTTCGTCGGCGATGCACCGCCGGGTCGGCCGCGTACATTGGATATTGTATCGGGGTTATTCTTCGCTTGGCGATTTTCGCGCGGCGGAGATAAACGCCCGCGACGCATACGCCTTTTTCAGACGTTGCGATGACAAAGAGGGTATGGTTGACGCCCTGACCGGACTGGGCCGTCTGGCCTTTGCCCGAAGTGATTTCGCGCGGGCAATCGAATATGTTAACGATGCCATCGATTTATCCAAAGGCGATAATATCCGCATGGCCAGACTTATCGGTAATGTCGGACGTATTGAAACATTCAACGGCGACTGGCAGAATGCGGAGAAACATCTGGCCACATCGATAAAACTTGCCGATGAACTCGATCAGCCTCTTTCGGTAGCTCGCAGCCGTCTTTCTCTGGGGTACCTCAATCTCAGACAACGTCAGTTTATTCTTGCGTCCCGAGAATTCAAGTCAGCCTCGATACTTATTGAAAAGCATGATTACCGACGCGAGCGGATAATCCTGGCCGAGTATGAAGGCGAAATGGCTATTGAAATGGGTGACATTGTCAGAGCCCGGAAAATCCTGACCGAAGCCTATAATGACAGCCGTGCCCTGGCGCCCGAATCGACTTTGGCCAGCCAGATAACCCGCCGCCTGGCGCGCGTTGAATTCGAACTGGAAAATCTCGATGAAGCCTTGAAACTGGCCCAGAAAGCGCTTGATCTATCAACCAGCCTGGGCGAGGAAACCGAAATCGGTCTCAGCCGGATGCTGATAGCCCAGGTATTTTCGGCCAGGGAAAACCATAATATGGCTGTCGATTACGCTCTGGGCGGTTTGGATATACTCCGCAAAGTCGGTGATCAGTATGATATTGCCCGTTCATTGATTCGGCTGGCTGATATCTATATCGCTTCCGGCGATGTCAACCGCAATACGATTGATAAGACATTCGGGGAGGCGTTCCGCCTGTTTAATAAGTTGAAACTGTTTTACTGGTCAGCCGAGGTTCGGTTCCTCCAGGGTGTCTTCTGTTGCCAGCATGGTGAGATTTCATCCGGTTTCAAGAAACTTCATGAAGCGGAAAAGATATTCGATAAGATTTCCGAACGGGCACGAATTAGAAGTATCCGGCTTTTTCTGCAAGACCTTTCCCGCCAAGCGGTTGCGTTCTCGCTTTCATCTGAGAATGAATTCAAGATATTCGGTGACTATTTCACCGATATGGAATACAAAGAACTGAAATCGGGACAGATTGAAGAGATAATAGAACTTCTCAGCAATAGAACCGGGGCTCACCGTGTGCTGATTCTAAATCAGTCGGGCCATGACGGTGGTCAGGTTATTACCAATCTGCAATTAGATGAACATCAAAAGAAGAAGTTCATTCAGCAATTTGAAGAGCTTCTTGGTGAGGAAATCAATATCAACCAGCCGACACTTATTCTCGACAGCCGCCGTGATCCGTTCATTAATGACCTCTTACAGGCTAAATCTGGTCAGGTAATATCCAGCGTGGCGGTTATACCACTGATGCTTGGCGGTGAAATCACCGGGTATGTCTATATGGATAGAATGGCATCGAACGGTAATCTGGCGCCTTTTGGGCAGAGAGAGCTCAATTTCGCCGTAGGTTTTGCCGATTTGATCTCGCTGAAAATTGCAGAGTATGATCGTATGCTTCTGGAGGAGGATAACATACGCCTCAAGGCGCAGCTTCAGGAAAAAGCGATTTTCCCGAATATTATTACTCAGAATAAAGAAATGCTTGAAATGCTGGCCCGGGTCCAGCAGGTGCTCAACTCTGATATTTCGATTGCTATCGAAGGTGAAACCGGGTGTGGCAAGGACCTTCTGGCCAAGACCATTCATTATAGTTCCAATCGCAAGAACAAACGCTTTATTTCCGTCAACTGTGCCGCATTGCCGGAGACTCTACTTGAATCTGAGCTTTTCGGTTACCAGAAAGGCGCTTTCACGGGCGCCGACCGCGATAAGGC
>DAOWOO010000215.1 GCA_030642025.1 Candidatus Zixiibacteriota bacterium
ATCGAAGAGGCACCCAATTACCGGTTCGAGAAAATATCTATCTGTGATTTTGAATTACTGAAAGAGTGCTTTAATCGCTATAATGTCAATGCGGTTATCAATCTGGCCGCGGAAACGCATGTTGACCGCTCGATAATCGGCCCGGCGACTTTCGTTGAAACCAATATTAACGGCGCCCTTAACCTTTTGGAACTGGCCCGGGAAAAACATCAAAGCGGAATACCATTTCGTTTTCACCATGTTTCCACTGACGAGGTGTTTGGCTCGCTTGATGATAACGGTATCTTTACGGAAAGCTCCCCTCATTGTCCGAATTCACCGTATTCGGCATCGAAAGCGGGAAGCGATCACCTGGTACGGGCATATCGTAAAACCTACGGCCTTGATACGGTGATATCATATTCATGTAATAATTTCGGTCCATTTCAGTTTCCGGAAAAACTGGTACCGCTGGTAATCCGCAATGCCCTCGCCAGGGAACTAATTCCTGTTTACGGTGACGGTAGCAATATTCGTCAGTGGCTGTATGTAGAAGATCACTGCTCCGCTCTTGATCTGGTTTTTAATCAGGGCAAAGCCGGGAAATCGTATGCTATCAGTTCGCGGACCGAGTTTAAAAATATTGATCTGGTTAAAAATATCTGCCGGATTATTGATGAATTAAAAGGCGGCGGGCCTCGCGAGAAGTTGATAAAGCTCGTCCCCGACCGTCCGGGACATGATTACCGCTATGCCCTCGACCCGTCATCTATTGAAAACGAGTTGGGCTGGAAGCCGAGGTTTGATTTTAAGGAAACTCTCAGGAAGACGGTAATCTGGTATCTTGACAATTCCGATTGGCTGGAAAACTGTATCAACGGAGAATATCGAAACTATTATGAACAGATATATTCCAACAGGTAACATGGCATTATGACCGGCGGCAATGTCAAAAAGGGTATCATACTGGCCGGCGGCACAGGAAGCCGCCTTTTCCCGGCAACGGCGGCTACATGCAAGCAACTGCTTCCTGTTTATGACAAGCCGATGATTTATTATCCGTTGTCAACGTTAATGCTTTTCGGTATCACCGATATACTGCTGATTTCTACACCGACCGACCTGCCGCATTTTCAAAGCCTTTTCGGTGACGGCAGTCATCTGGGGCTCAGTATAGCGTATGCTCCGCAGAAAAGTCCCGAGGGAATCGCGCAGGCATTCCTGATCGGTGAAAAGTTTATCGGCCGGGATCCGGTGGCGCTGATTCTGGGTGACAATATTTTCTACGGCAACTATGACTCTCTCCGGGAGGTCAAGGAATTTCATGACGGGGCGCTGGTTTTCGGTTATTATGTCAAGGACCCGCATCGCTACGGTGTTATCGAGTATGACGGCGATCGGGTAGTGTCGATCGAGGAAAAGCCGGAAATCCCCAAGTCCAAGTTTGTTGTCACGGGGTTGTATATGTATGATGCCGGAGTTATTGATATTGCTCAAAGCCTGAAGCCGTCGGCTCGTGGTGAACTGGAGATTACCGATGTCAACAGGGCCTATCTAAAGGAAAGCCGTCTTAGGGTCCTGAAACTGGGTCGGGGATTTGCCTGGCTTGATACCGGGACTCATGACAGTATGCTTGATGCCGGTAATTTTATCGCCACCATAGAAAAACGCCAGGGACTCAAAATTGCCTGTATTGAAGAGATTGCCTACCGGATGAAGTATATTAACGCCGCCCAGCTCAACCGCCTTGTCGAACGGATGGGGGATAATATCTATAAAAGCTATCTTCTGCAGATGCTTAAAGAGGTAAACGGTGGATGATAAAATCCTGGTTACCGGCGGCACCGGGTTGCTGGGTGGCGATCTGGTAACATATTTCACCGACAAATACGATTTGATCTCCGCGGGAAGCCGGGATTTCGATATCAGGGATAGAAAGAACACCATTGAGTTCATCACATCGAAAAAGCCCGATATCGTAATTCATGCCGCCGCCATGGCCGATGTCAACGCCTGCCAGACAGATGAATCACTTGCAATGGCCATTAATGCCGATGGAGCCGGAAACGTGGCAATGGCCTGCCGGGATATCGGGGCAAGATTAGTATTTATCTCGACTGATTATGTGTTTAATGGCGAAAAAGAGACTCCATACGTGGAAGATGATCTGCCTGACCCGGTCAATATATATGGTGAAAGCAAGCTGGCCGGGGAGAGGCATGTCGCCGATATCTTGCCTGATGCCGTCATCCTTCGGGTGGCGTGGCTGTATGGAAGCGCCCCCAATAGTTTCATTCAAAGGTTAATCCGGCTTGGAAAAGAGCATCAGGAAGCCAGAATAAAAGGCCTTATTACCGAGCCATTTCGAATGGTCGAAGATCAAATCGGGACGCCTACCTGGACTCTGGAAGCCGCCCGGCAGATTGAGTTAATCCTTGAAAAAGAACTGACAGGCCTGATTCATTGTACCGCCGGTGGCGCCTGTTCCCGATACGAGCTGGCCCGGCTGGTATTTTCATTATTGAATATGGATATTGAGGTTGAGCCATGCCATCGCGCCGATTTCCCGGATCAGGCTCCGCGTCCGCCGTATACACCCCTGGAGAATGCCCGTCTTGCACGCGCCAATTGTGATATTATGCGTGATTACGGCACAGCCTTAATTGAATTTGTCAAATCATTATGACTGAGAAAACTAATACAGTTTGCGATATAGACGGTGTGATTATTGTTGAACTGCAAAAATATTCTGATAAACGGGGATGGCTTATCGAGCTTTTCCGAAGTGATAATTTCCCGCAAGATTTCTCCCCGGCGATGAGCTATGTTTCTCTTACAAGGCCGGGGGAGGTGCGGGGGCCGCATGAACATGTAAGACAGTCTGATTATATTATCTTTACCGGCCCGTCAATGTTTCGCATCTACCTCTGGGATAACCGCACCGGTTCACCGTCGCATGGACGTCATTTCAATGCCGAGTTCGGCGAAAACCGGATGGCGGCGATATATATACCTCCTGGCGTTGTGCACGGGTATAAAAATATCGGGTCTGTTGATGGAATTACGATTAACGCTCCCGACCAGCTTTATCGCGGGGTGGGCAAATTAGATGAGGTCGATGAAATCCGGCATGAAGATAACCCTGACTCACCGTTTGTTATTGATCGGCATTTCTGAACCCATTATCCGGCAATCTCTTATCGTATAATTGCAGTGAGAAAAAACTTGATTTCAAACAGGTGTATCCGATAACTTGTTTAAAGGGAATGTTTTTTCATTATCTGGGGTCATGAGTTATGCCCGGATTTTTATTTTGTGGGCGAGAATACGTATCCCGGTAATGGTTTGGACGTTTAAAGGATGTTATCGGCCGGAAGGACTCGGCAGGCAGCTAAATGACAAGTATTATCGAACAGTTTTTCAGGAATATATTCACATCCTGGGCCGGTATGATAATCGGTCTGGTAATTACTTTCTTTTTTACGCCGTACCTGATTACGACTATCGGCAAGGAACAGTACGGTATTTGGAATCTGGCCTTCGCTATTGTGGCCTATATGGGTCTGGCCGATATCGGGATGAAGCAGTCGATCGTGCGGTATATTTCCAAGTACTATGCCACCAAGGACTGGAAACAGCTTAATCAGGTTTTCAGTTCCTCGGTGCGCATTTATTTTGGTATTTCAATAATAATTCTGGCCGCCACTTTTGCGATTGTTTTCGGTGTCCTGCATCATTTCAAGATTCCGCCCCAGTTTCTGAATGTTGCGCGGGCGGCCGTGCTTGTGATCGGAATTGATCAGGCGATTGAGTACGCCATGCTTCCGTTTGTCTCTCTGGGAGCCTTTCATCGTTTCGATATTACCACCGCCTGGCGGATGATCGCCCGTATCGGACAGACTATTGGCATTGTAATCCTTCTGGAACTCGGCTATGGCTTGGTGGCCATGGCAATAATGGTGGCCGTAATGGGTCTGGTCCGGCGGCTGGTGGTTAATTACTACCGAATGAAACTATATCCGGAAGTGCGTTTTTCATTGGCGTCAATAGAC
>DAOWOO010000118.1 GCA_030642025.1 Candidatus Zixiibacteriota bacterium
GGCTGTTTTTCTCGAAAAGCTCGAAGTGGCTGTGGGGATTGGTTATCCTTCTCCCGGCCGCAGTATATACAATGGCACAATCAAGTCTATATTTTGTGTTTTGCCTGACCTTTATGAACTATATTCTATTGCCTCTTGTTCTGTGGGTGCGATGGCGAAGGAGAGGGAAAGAATACAATGAGTTGGAATCGGTACTGATCCCGGTATTTCTTTTTGCCCTGGTATTACAGTACATGTCGGGGTTTACGTATTCCGGGATCATCTTCAGTTATTCGGGCGCCGGGGTGGTTTTCCCGATATTTTACGTCTTATTCAGGAAACTATCGCCGAATCCGAACAGGGCATTAATAATTGCCGGACTGTCGATATTGATCCTGATCTCAGCGTCCTTTTATAAGCATAATCATATATATCGTGACGCGCCTCGGAAAGAACTGACGGCCAAGTTTACATCCGGCAAACTGAGAGGGATAAAAACAACGCCAAGGAACAAAGCGCAGATTAATGCTATGATAGATACCGTGGAAGAGAAAACCGGCCGGGACGACTATATTCTGGCCTACCCCGATTTTCCTGTATTATACTATCTGACAGATCGAAAAAACCCAACGCCGATCGACTGGTATTACCGCCGGGAGGTTGTGCCGGAAATGCTCATTGAGGCTGGTCGCGGGATTATTAAAAATCGACCGAAACTGATATTCATAATGAAATATGCTGAAGCTGATTTTAATCGGGTCGGGGCGATATACAGATATGACGCCGGGATCGTTTATACACCGATGTACCAGTTTATTTCAGAGGGATATCGTTATGCCGGTCTTGTCGGTGATGTTATGGTCTATCTGCCGAAATAACGGATAGCGATAATATGCAGGGCGAGAATGTCGAGATAAAAACGAATTCATCTGGTACGGCCGGATATGTGATGGCATATCTGTTCTTTACTGCGGCGGTTGCAGTATATAACTATTTTTTCCTGCCGTACGGTTTCAATGCCACCGATGAGGGATGGTTGCTGTCAGTGGCGAGTCGCATTGTCGACGGTCAGGTGCCGTATCGTGATTTCTTCTTCCTGAAGACACCCCTGACCATTTATATACAAGCCGCTCTTATAGGAATTTTTGGGGATTCATACACTGTTTTAGCTTCGCGTATTTACTGGGCCTGCCAGATCTGGTTCATGGTAGTACTGGCATCACTGTTCTACCGACACTATATAAAAGCGATTGAACTGTTATTTCTGCTGTTTTTCTCTTATATACTGGCCTCGCTGTTTATTGCCTTCCCGTGGTACAATTATGACGGCGCCATGTTTGCCCTGGCGGCGGCAGTGCTGTTTTATAAAAAGCGGCCTGTACTGTGTGGTGTTGCGGCCGGGCTGGCGTTTCTGACCAAGCAGAATTATCTGCTTTTACTGCCTTTGTTTTTCGGCATCGTTGGTCTTCTAAAGTGGCGGGGAGTGAGTATATTGTCGGTGAGAAGAAGAGAGGTTGTAAGAATATGTTTGGGGTTTCTGGCCCCGGTGGTTTTATTTATACTGTATCTGGCCGTTAACGGCGCGCTGACTGACTTTTTCAAAAATATTATTATTCTCCCCGCTTCATGCAGTAAGAAATCAATATGGTTCGTACTGTTTCAGGACAATTTCAGTGCGATAGTCTATGCCTTACCATTTATGATTACTGCAGGAATACTGTTTTTTACCAGAAGATATTTCTGGGTGATACCACTGATTATTTTAGGCGCTGTTGGTATCTATATCTCTTTTCTTGATATAAAGAACTTTGTTTATTCAATTGTATTTGTTCATTATGCCCTGATGCTGTTTATCCTCTGGCAGTATATAAACGGCGGCCGCGCCGTCGACCGCAGGCTTATTGGTCGTTATCTTCCGGTTGTGGTATTCGCGGTGGTTATACAGTACTTGGGTGGATTTACCTACTCAGGTATTATCTTCGGTTATACTGCGGCCGGTATCTTTCTGCCGGTATCTTATATTCTTTTCAAAAGATCAAGCCCGTCGAAATGGCCGACTATGGCGGCGCTGGCGCTGTTCACGATATTACTATCAGGCGGTGTATATCATCGTCATGATTATATGTACCGGGATATGAACCGCAAGCATCTTATAGCAGAATTCAGTATTGAAAAAATGAGTGGGATTAAATCAACTCCGCGAAATGTCCGTCAAATCGAAGAGCTTGTCAAATCGGCAACTTACAATACCGGACCGAATGACCGCATTTTCATCTATCCCGATTTTCCGGCGCTATACTACTTGGCCGACCGCAGAAATGCCACACCGGTTGACTGGTATTACGATGGCGGCTTTAATGACGAAATGCTGTCTGAAGTCTTGATATCTCTTAAGCGAAGCCCCTCGAAGATGGTTTTTCTTCAGTATTTTGCCGAAAGGGATTATCTCAGAAAGGGTATTAGACCCCGATTTATGCGCAAGTACGATTGCTATGCCCGGCTGGTGGATTATATCGTGAAAAACTACACCGAAATAAAGCCGGTCGGCGATATTTTTATATTTGTTCCAAAAAACTAAAATGTTTATAATCGCAAAGGAGGATTGAAGGATGCTTATCCAGTTTTCCATATTTCCGACCGGCGCGGGCGAGTCGGTTTCCGGAGAGGTGGCCAGGGTAATTGATATCATTGACAGGTCGGGGCTGCCGTATAAAACCTCGGCTATGTCAACCATTATCGAGGGTGAATGGGATGAGGTTATGGCGGTTGTCAATCAATGCCGTCTCAAACTGAAAGAAACCAATAAGCGCGTTTACATGGTTTTGACTATGGATGATCGAAAAGACGCAGTAAACCGAATAACCGGGAAAATCGAATCGCTGAAAAACAAACTCAAGAGAGATATTAATACTTGATAGGAGAATATGTATGTCCGCATTCAGAGTGGCATTTGTAACGGTACCAGCTGAAAAGGCCGAGGAGTTGTCCCGGCAACTGGTGGAAAACAGGCTGGCTGCCTGTGTGAATATTATAAATAATATTAAATCAATTTATCGCCAGGATGGAGAACTGGAAATCGGTTCCGAGGCTCTTCTGGTCATTAAGACAGCCGCGATGAAAATTGAAAAGCTAATTAAACATGTTCAGGAAAACCATCCCTACGACATTCCGGAAATTATCGCCCTGGATGTTTCCGAAGGCAATCCCGATTACCTGAACTGGATCCACAAAGGAACCTGATATGCAGTACAAAAAGGTTAAGGAAGGATATCTTGTCCGCCTTGACCGGGGCGAGGAAATAGTTGCAACTCTGACCGATCTGGTCCGCAAGGAAAGTATCCCCAGTGGGTTTATCACCGGTATCGGCGCGGTGGAGAGGGCCTCAATAGGTGTATACGACCCGCACGCCGGAAGTTTTGTCACCAAGAGCTTTGGAGACAGATTGGAACTGGGCGGCCTGACCGGAAATATTTCTTATAATGAAGAGTCCGGCGAACCGCTTGTGCACTGTCATATCACGGTCGGCGACAGTTCACATCGGTCTTACACCGGGCATCTTTTTGAAGCGATCGTACTGATTACTGTCGAAATATTTATCTTTACGGTCGGGGAGAAACTAATCAGACGCAAAGACGGTGAATCGGGACTCAGCCATTGGCACTTGTAAAGACGGGAAATCCGATTATCACGCTGACCACCGATTTCGGTATTGCGGATAATTATACCGGCATCGTGAAGGGTGTTCTCGCCGGCTTGAATCCGGCGGCAAAAATAATCGACATCACCCATGCCGTCCCGCCTTTTAATGTTACAGCCGGACGATACCTGCTTGAAACTGCCTGTTATTCCTTCCCGCCGGGGACAATACATCTGGCTGTGGTCGATCCGGGGGTCGGCACGGGCCGGAGGGCCATCCTGATTGAAACCAACAATTATTTCTTTATCGGGCCTGATAATGGGCTTTTCTCCTTTTTGAGAAAGAAAGATATCCGGCGAATAATCGAAATCAGGAACAAAAAATATCTGGCCGGTGAAATTTCGCATACTTTTCACGCCCGCGATATTTTTACTCCGGTTGCCGGTTTTTTATCGCTTGGAATAGCGCCGGATGAGTTCGGACCCGAGATGAAATCCCTTCAAATTGCGCAACCCGCAAGAAACAGAAAGACAAAAAGGGGACTGATCGGGTATCTGGTTTATATAGACCATTTCGGAAACCTGGTAACATCTTTACAAAAAGATAAACTTCCTGACAGCAGGTTTGCTGTCTATCTCAACAACCGAAAGATAGGAAAATTGAGAAAGACATTCGGCTTGGTCGAGAGAGGAAAGCCGGTTTGTTATATAAGTTCCTTCGGTTATCTCGAAATCGGTATACGCGAGGGGTCGGCGGCGGCATACTTCGGCATTGATTATGACACTAATACAGAGATTTTAATTGCGGCCTGCTGATTCGTCTGTTAAATTCATTTTATGGCCAGTGAAAACAATTTTCGTCCCTCGTGGCATGAGTATTTCATGCGGATAGCGATGCTGGCGTCCACTCGTTCTACCTGCCTGCGGCGTCAGGTCGGCGCGGTGATTGTGAAAAATAAGAGAGTTCTGGCCACCGGGTACAATGGGGCACCGGCCGGACTGAGGCACTGTCTTGACATTGGCTGCCTGCGCGAAAAGATGAATATACCCTCCGGTGAACGCCATGAACTCTGCCGCGCCATACACGCCGAGCAGAACGTCATTATCCAGGCGGCTACATCGGGAGTGTCGATTGAGGGTGGAACGCTGTATTCGACCACGTTCCCGTGTGTTCTCTGCGCCAAGATGCTGATAAATGCAGGTATTAAAAAGATATATATTGCCGATGGTTATCCCGACGACCTCTCTCGCGAGATTCTAAATGAGGCGGGCATTGATGTACATAGGCTGGAAATATCGGAGCCCCGGGAGCCGGTGAGGAATCCTGAAAAATGAAATGCCCCTACTGCGGTTCCGAAGAGGATAAAGTAGTCGATTCACGCTCGGCGCATGACGGTCGAGCGGTGCGCCGTCGACGGGAATGTCTCATGTGCGCTAAGCGCTACACCACTTATGAGTATATCGAAAATGTTGAGCTTACCGTGGTTAAATCCGACCAGAGGCGCGAACCGTATGAAAGGCAGAAACTTATTGATGGGATGCGGGTGGCCTGCAAAAAGCGTCCGATTTCAGTAAAAAAAATTGAAGCTATGGCCGATGAGGTGGAATCATCATTGTACAGCCTTTCCAAAAGCGAAGTCACCGGCCAGCAGATCGGCGAGCTGGCCATGGAGAAACTCCGAGCGGCTGCTGAGATCGCCTATGTCCGTTTTGCATCGGTATATCGCAAGTTTCAGGATAAGGAAGAA
>DAOWOO010000222.1 GCA_030642025.1 Candidatus Zixiibacteriota bacterium
CATATAATAAACGCCGGCGTGTATTTCGGATTGTCCATCCCGTATAATTCCATCGGCGGTGATTTCGACAATACAAAACAACTAAGTGTCCCGGCGCTGGGCGAGACCATTTTCCTTCCTGATTTCGATAACGGTATGGGTATCGGCATTACCGGCGGAATAAAAAAGGGCCCGTTTGCCTTTGAACTCAGCTATACGCGCACCACTCACGAAGGCGAGATAAGCTCATCGACCACCGACGCTGTCCTGACCACTTTCAATCTTGACGGCAAATATCATTTCCTGCCGTACTCTCCGGCTCAGCCGTTTATTACCGTCGGTCTGTGTGTTCCCCGGCTGAAAGTGGAAAATGTCGCCGAAGATGACTATGGTATCGGCGAGGCCACCTTTAAGGGAATCGGGTTCAATGTCGGTGGCGGGTTAATCATGCATTTTGGGTCCGGCATCGCCCTGACCGGAGGAGCCGTTTATCGATGGGTTGACTACTCGCGGGTAACCAGTCTTTCCGGCGGCGGTGATATCGAGATAAGCGGTGGAGTTAAAGGCAGCGGCATATCCGTTAATGCCGGGATTATTTATACTATTCCGCTGGAACTCTAAAACCAGCCGGTAAACAACAGTAAGTACATAACCAGCCCGCTGACCAGCGGGACAGTGGCGTTATCATCAATATTGAAAGACAACGCTTCCGTGACCGCGGCGACAAAGGCCCCGATAAGCCCAACCGCCAGTGGGAGACCCGGTGCAACCAGCGCCACTACCGAGGCGGCCGCCAGGAACCCCAGTGATCCTTCAAAGGTTCGATGGCCGTAAAAGTGCTTTCCGTACCTCTGCCCGATCAACACTGCGGCCGGATCACCGACAATAATAAAGGCCATGGCCGCCACCGCCACCGGTTTCGGATAAACGGCTATCACCAGACAGGCGGTCGCCAGGATATATGTGGCCCCGGTGAAATCGCCTTTTCCTCGTGATCGCGGATCATCACGCCGATCAGACCCCCGAACATATTCCAGACTCTCCACCCGCGCAGCCGCCCGATATCAATAACTATCATGGCTATCGCGGCCGGAACCATAATCGCCAGCATAATCGTTTTATCAAGACCGAGGATATAATATCCCGCCGGAATAATAAGAGCAAAAAGGTGAGTCAGTTTGCGATACAACTCACCCCTGAAAGAAATCCTTTTTGAATTATTATCAGCCACAGCCGATCGGTACACCCGGGTCAACGCATATCTTTTGAAGGTAATTCGATCGTCGGAATCTTCTCCAGCATATATTCAACACGATGCCCCTCCATCAGTTTCTCAAGCCAGGCATCATAAATTTTCTTATTATTTCTGTCTTGAAGTTCCTTGACAATATCTATGCGGACCTCCTCGAGAACCTTAGTAAACCGCTTATCCAACAGCTTTATTATATGATACCCAAATTCGGTCTTAACCGGATGAGAAACTTCGCCCAATCGTAACCCCATGGCCACGGTAAAAAATTCCTCAGGCATTTCACCCGGTCCGATATATCCCAGGTTAGCGGCGACCTCGCGGATTTCCGGTTCTCCGGGATAATGCTCACGAACCAACTCCATGAAATCAATGCCCGAGAGAGCCAGGTCTCTTAAATACTCACCGAATACCGAGTCCTCGACTATGACATGCTGAACTTTAATAGGCTTTTGCACGACATATTGCGGTTTGTGTTTTTCATAATAATCAAGAATGACGCTGTCGGTCGGTTTATAATCAATATCCCGACTGCCTTTGTAAATCATTTTCATGGAAGCGAGATGATAAAGCCGCTCTCTTTCGGCGGCCACTACCGGATCATCGTCAAACCCGAGGTCATTACCCGCCTGAATGATAAGATATTTCTGCGCCCATCCTATGAGCGCCCTGTGTTTATCGTCAAGGGTGAGTGAAGTCAGTCCGGTAAAGCCCATGTAGCGGTTGAATACATCGGGAATTCGATAAAAATCAATGGTATCACGGCCGTTGACAATAACCGACCAAACCGTATCATCGACCTCGTAAACCGGTTCCATCAGCGCCGAATCGTTAAATTCGAATTCCGCCACGTCAAAAAGCGAATCCATAAATTGGCCGGCCAGGTCACGCGCCTTTTCGCCTTTAAACCGGTGGTGGACAATTTTATACTGTTCCCCGCTCAGCGGCGGTAAACCGGAATCGACATGATCTTCCACATACATCAAGTGCCAGCCATCAGCAGATATGAATGGGTCGGACAGTGACCCCGGAGGCAGTGTAAAGGCCACACTATCGATCTCATGGTTGTAAGTATTCCGTTCAAAATACCCCAGTTCGCCGCCCTTAACGGCTGTGGCATGGTTTACCGAGTATTCGTAGGCCATAAGTTTGAAATCTTCGCCCTCGCTGATTCGCTCCCGCAACTGTACTACCTGCGCACGGGCGATTGAATCCAGTTCTTCATCGGAATAGGCTCGATACAGGGCGCTGTCCTTCCCGAATCTCAGGCCCTCGGCGGATATTGTCAACTGCTTGGCCAGAACCTGCTCCGGGAGAAAATACTCGTCCTGATGAGCCTGGTAAAAGCTGTCAACCATCGCCGAATCCAACTGGATTGAATCAACTATTATCCTTTTGTAAAGTTGGCCGGAATAAAAGGCGTGATACTTCAACCTGAAATCTCTTAATAGCATTATATCTTCATGCAGGTCGGCGCCATTCGCCTTGATGGATACCAGAGAATCTATGACTATCGCCTTTAACGTGTCAAAATATATCGTTGAGTCAAGAATACCGCCCTCTTTAAGAAAGCTACTTTTAGCAAGGCGGTTGTACAGCTCGGAAAATACCACAGACACATCCCCGTCTATTTTGGCGATAGGGAAATCAGTCGTCTTTTCACTCCCCGAACCGGCGGGAAAACAGCCGGCCATAAAACTTACGCCGAAGCCCAAAATAAAAGCAGTCATTATCACATGTCGAAATTTCATATACTTTCATCCTTTCAAAGTAACCGGAAAATAGTATAGATTATACAGTCCGAGCTTAAAATCAAGCCCAAAAACAATCCTATGGGAGATAACTCAGGCCGGCAGTTGCGATTTTGCCGGATTTTCGGGTTGGTCAACCGGTTTCGGCGCCGGAATCTTATTGAACTGAAGTATAAAAGAAGCGCCGGCCCCTTCCGAACTTTGCACGAAAATATCTATGTCCAGATTCCCGGCCAGTCTCCGGACAATGGCCAGTCCCATGCCGGTACCGTCTTTTTTGGTCGAAAAGAACGGATCGAACAGTTTCGGGAGAATCTTTTCGGGAATTCCGGGGCCATTATCGGAGACACTCAAAATAACGACATTTTCCGCATCTGTTTCGATTCTGATGATAATCCGACCATCCCCCCGGTCAATGGCCTGGCAGGCATTAACAATCAAGTTAATAAGGATTTGCTTGGTATGGTCCTCGTCGCCATAAACATACACGAAAGAATCCGCTGACTCTACCCTTATCATAATCGATGGTCGGTATGAGGAGTGATGCCTGACCACATCAATGACATCGCCGACCACCCGACAGAGTTCTATTTTATTGAAAACCGGGCGCTTGTTGCGGGCATAGAGGAGAAAGTCGGCCAGAATTTCATTCAGCCGATTGGATTCTTTTACTATGAGTTCAAGAAGCCGTCCGTTCTCACCCTCAAGAGTAAGCTCAGATTTCAGCACTTCAACCGATCCGGAAATGGCGGCCAGAGGATTTCTTATCTCATGAGCTATCGCCGCCGAAAGCTCGCCTATGGCGGCCATACGATCAGCTTCCCGGATTTTTTCTTCAAGTTGCTTGGTTTCGGTAAGATCGCTGAATATGGCGATGACTCCCCTGACCCGGCCTGTTTCATCGACCAGCAGCGACGTGGAGATGCCTATATAGATAACCGTATAATCGCGTTTGCGTATTCGGGCTTCACCCCGACGCAAAAATTTATGTGACTGGAGAACCCCATTCAGA
>DAOWOO010000082.1 GCA_030642025.1 Candidatus Zixiibacteriota bacterium
ATGATTGTGTTCACCTACCAGGGTGACGGCGATCTGGCCTCAATCGGTATGGGTGAGATCGTCCATGCCGCTAACCGGGGCGAGAAATTCACAACGATATTTGTCAATAACACCGTTTACGGCATGACTGGTGGTCAGATGGCGCCGACGACAATGCCCGGTCAGAAAACTACGACTTCACCGGGCGGGCGCGATATCTCTCTGGTCGGGTATCCGATAAGGATGGCTGAGCTGTTGTCAACCCTGAAAACGCCTTCGTTCGTGGCGCGTGTGGGGGGTGCATACGCCGATGCATATTATACAGGCTAAGAAGGTGATAAAAAAGGCGTTTCGTTTACAGAAAGAGGGCAAATGCTTTGCCCTGGTCGAGGTTCTTTCAACCTGTCCCACCAACTGGGGCATTACGCCTGCCAAGGCCTGTGACTGGGTGGCGAGTGATATGCAGCCTTATTACCCGCTGGGGATTTTCAAAGATCCCGAAAAGGAGGAGAACTGAGATGGCGGATCAGAAAGAAGTCGTTTTCGCCGGTTTCGGCGGACAGGGCGTCATGACGGCCGGTCAGCTTCTGGCCTACACCGCCATGGAGGAGGGCAAGCAGGTTATCTGGATACCGTCGTACGGCCCCGAAATGCGCGGCGGAACGGCCAATTGCACGGTGGTGGTTTCCGATGAACGAATAGGTTCGCCGATTATCAACAACCCTCAGTCGGCCTGTGTGTTCAACCGCCCGTCGCTGGATAGATTCGGCGCCGCTCTTAAAAAAAATGGTCTGCTCCTGATAAACAGTTCTCTTATAGATGTCACTTCCGGACGCAACGATATAACTGAGCTTCTGGTTCCTGCCAATGATGTGGCAATGAAGATCGGCAATGCCAGGGTGGCCAATATTGTCATGTTGGCGGCCTATGTCGGCGCCACGGAAATAGTGAATTTCGACTCGCTTAAAAAGATGCTGACTCAGAAGATGGCCAAAAAGAAAGACCTGCTCGAAACAAACCATACGGCCCTGGAAGAGGGCCGTAAAATCGGCCAGACAGTTCGGGTATAGAGGTAAAGGTATGACACAAACTGACATGACCAAACTGGATAAAATCTTCAATAATAACCCTCAAAGTCCAGGATCGCTTATTACCGTGCTGCAGGATATTCAGCGGGAGTTTCGCTACCTGCCGCGCGAAGCGCTGGAAAAAACGGCTGAAATACTGAATGTTCCACTCTCGAAAGTATACAGCGCATCGACATTCTACGCCGTCTTTTCATTGAAACCTCGGGGCGAGAAAATAGTCCGCGTCTGCAAGGGAACCGCCTGCCATATCAAGGGAGCGGACATCATACTGGAACAACTCGAATCAGGGCTGGGAATAAAGGCCGGTGAGACCACCAAAGACTTAAAATATACAATAGAATTAGTTAATTGTGTCGGGGCCTGCGCCCTGGCTCCTGTTATGCTGGTCAATGAAAAATACTACGGCAATGTCCGTTGTGACAGGGTCATGAAACTGGTTGAGAAGGATTGAGATGCGTATCGATAGTATAGATAAGCTGGCCGCCTGGCGCGATGAATGTCGCAAGCGCCTTGATTCTCAAAAGAAAAAGGTGCTGGTCTGCCTGGGACCCGGATGTTTGGCCGGAGGTTCGGATAAAATTCTGGAAGAGTTTCATGAAATTCTATCGAAGAAAAAAATAACCGATGTTACCCTTGAAGCGGTCAAAAAAACCGGCTGTCATGGATTCTGCGCCCAGGGACCGCTGGTTATTATCGAGCCCGAGGGTATCTTTTATACCAAAGTAAAAAAGGCTCATGTTAAGGAGATCATCGAGACCACCCTTGAAAAGGGGGAACTGGTCGAGAAGCTTCTTTATAAAGAGCGCAACGGCGACGGCACCGACCATGCCATAGTCGATTATCATGATATTCCGTTTTATAAATATCAAAAACGTATATCGCTTCGCAATGTCGGACAGATTGATCCCGACCGCATTACCGACTATATCGCTGCCGGAGGATATTCGGCGCTGGCGAAGACACTTTCCTCGATGACTCCCCAGGAGGTTATTGATCAGATTACCAAATCCGGCCTTCGCGGACGCGGGGGCGGCGGTTTTCCGACCGGACGCAAATGGGCTACCTGCGCGAAAATCGAATCCGATATCCGTTATGTGCTCTGCAACGGCGACGAGGGCGATCCGGGTGCGTTTATGGATCGTTGTATTATGGAAGGCGACCCGCATTCGATTCTGGAGGGGATGATTATCTGCGCCTATGCCGTCGGTTCGCGCGAGGGTTATATATATGTTCGCGAGGAATACCCGCTGGCGGTGATAAACCTGCAGAACGCCATCGACTCCGCCCGTGAACACGGTTTTCTGGGCGAGAATATCATGGGAACCGATCTCTGTTATGATATTAAAATCGCCCGGGGCGGCGGGGCTTTTGTTTGCGGTGAATCATCGGCCCTGATGAAATCTGTCGCCGGAGAGGTCGGCGAACCGCGCGCCAAGTATGTTCGCTCGGTTGTCAAGGGATTGCATGATAAGCCGACCGTGCTTAACAATGTCGAAACATTCGCCACAATTCCGGTTATCATAAACGAGGGCGCCGACTGGTTTGCCTCGATCGGCACCGAAAAAAGCACCGGTACCAAGGCGTTTTCTCTAGCGGGTAAGGTGAAAAACACCGGCCTGGTTGAAGTGCCGATGGGGGTTACCTTAAGAAAGATTATCTTCGATATCGGCGGCGGTGCCCTTAAAGACCGTAAATTCAAGGCAGTGCAGACCGGGGGGCCGTCGGGCGGATGTTTGCCCGAGGATAAACTCGACCTGCCGGTAGATTTCGATACTCTCACCAAAGCGGGCTCGATGATGGGTTCGGGCGGCATGATTGTCATGGACGACCGGACCTGCATGGTCGCAGTAGCCCGGT
Organism: Candidatus Zixiibacteriota bacterium; assembly: GCA_030642025.1. Lineage (GTDB taxonomy): Bacteria > Zixibacteria > MSB-5A5 > GN15 > PGXB01 > DAOWOO01. The sequence continues at coordinate 2,925 of DAOWOO010000082.1, forward strand.
ATTTTCTTGGTGTTCTGGTCAAAGAGTCGTGCGGCAAGTGCGTTCCCTGCCGGGAGGGGCTTTATCAACTTCATAAATTATGCACCAAAATCACCAAGGGGAAGGCAACCGAGGATGATCTGAACCTGATGGAAAACCTTTCCCGGGTTATCTCGGTAGCGTCGCTGTGCGGATTGGGACAATCGGGGCCGAACCCGTTTGTCAGTACCTTACGTTATTTCCGTGATGAGTACATGGCGCATATTCGCGACAAAAAATGTCCCGCCGGTGTCTGCCGTGAGTTGATCACTTTCAATATTAATGACCAGTGCACCGGATGCCTGGCCTGTATTGCGGCCTGTCCGGTCGAGGCCATAACCGGTGAGAAGAAAAAGTTACATGTTATAAATCAGGATTTATGCACCAAATGCGGCTCATGTTATGAAGTTTGCAACTTCGATGCGGTCGATATAAAATAGATGGGTGAGATATGGTAAATATCACTATAAACGGAAAGGTCGTCAGGGCTACTGAGGGAGAGATGCTCCTCGACGTCATTCGCCGTGAGGGGATCAATATCCCCACCCTGTGCCAGCATGATGCGTTGGAACCGGCCGGTAACTGCCGACTGTGCATGGTTGAGATAACCCGGACGGAATGGGATGGCTGGAAAAAATACGTTACCTCCTGTCTCTATCCGGTCGAGGAAGGGTTGATTGTCAGCACGCATACGTCGGAGTTACACGAGATTAGAAAAACCATTCTCGATCTTCTGCTGGCCAACAGTCCTCATTCCGATGTTCTTCAGAAAATGGCCGAGGAGTACGGCCTTCATAAAACCAGCTATGAGCCTAATCTCGAGGGCGATAACTGTATTATGTGCTATGCCTGTACCCGCATTTGCGAGGTGCTCGGCAAAAGTGCCATATCACCTGTGATGCGCGGCCATGAGAAAGTCATTGCGCCGCCGTTCGGAGAAGAACCGCCCGACTGTATCGGCTGTCTGGCGTGCGCGCATATATGCCCGACCAATGTCATCACCTGGACCGATGAAAACCTTACGCGGACAATCTGGAAAAAGAAATTCGAGTTAATTGCCTGCGAAAAGTGCGGGAAAGCGACTATATCCCGTGATTTCGCCGAGTATCTGATCGAGAAACGAGGATTGCCCAAAGAGTATTTCAATACCTGTGACGACTGTAAACGGGTTGAGTTGGCACAGAAAATGGGTGCGCTGGTTGATAAGGCAAAGGAGGTGGCGCTGTGAAATTTCAATTTGAAGTGAAGCCGTCGCTTTGTACAGGATGCCGCACCTGTGAATTGGCCTGTGCTTTCTCACATACCCGGGATAAAAAACCGGGACGGAGCCGAATCTATCCGATTGCCTATGCGCCCGACAAGTTCGTGCCGGTTGCGTGCCTTCAGTGCGATGATGCCGCCTGTGTGAAGTCATGCATGTTCGGCGCCCTGAAACGTAATGAAACCACCGGCGCGATCGATCTTGACCGTGAGCGATGTGTCAAATGTATGGCCTGCGTGGCCGCCTGTCCGTTCGGATGTGCGTTAGTCGATGAAGGACATGATAATGAAATAGTCAAGTGTGATCTCTGCGGCGGTGATCCGGCTTGCGCCCATTTCTGCCCGACCAAGGCGCTGGTGTATAAAAAAATCGGTTAGCGCCGTAAGTTATTGTTTATCCCAAAACCGGCTGAAATCCAGCCGGTTTTTTTATGGCAGACCTGAGTTTGACATGGGCGGGCGGCTGTCGTATATTTTGCCTTCTTTATGGAGGAATGGGAATGTTTGGAAAATACGGAAAATTATTAATTACATTGCCTCTAATGATATTGTCCGTGATGGTTTTCAATGGCTGTCAGGACAAGAAACCGGAAAGGCCGCCGCATTATGAGGGGTGGCAAATATATTCATATAAACATTTTATATATCACTTTCCTCCTGATAACTTCTGGGGCAGAAATATTGATCGTTTCTCCACGGCGTACGAGCGTTATCTTCAGGAAGACTGCGAATTCCTGGCTATGGAAATGCCCGAAGATACGATTCATTTTTACATTCACACCGATCCCCGTTCCGGGAAAGAATTGACCGGGAGGGAACTGCCGTATCATACCGACAACCAGATTCACTGGGGGCGGCGGACACCGTTCGGATTGGAGCTGGCGCGTTATCTTATCGATAAAATGGACATGCGTATGACCGATTATCAGGTGCTCTATGACGGTTTGGCGACTCTTCTGGATTATTCCAACAGTGATTACCATCACCAGACAATATCGCTGGTTGAAATCGGCCAGTATATTCCGCTGGATACACTGATTGATAATGAGGCATACGGCAGGACCAATCAGAGGCATCGCGAGTGGGAAGCGGCCTCGCTGACAGCCTTTATAAAATATAATTTCGGCATCAACCGTTTTAAAATATTGTGGCAGTCGACCTCATCGTTTGAGCAATCAGTGCGGGACCTGTTTGAGGTCGATATGGCAGCTTTTGAAAATAACTGGAATGAATTTGCGCGGCAGTACTTCCAGGGAATTGATATTCAGGAAGTACCAATGCAGGAGAACGTCGCGCCGGACAGTATAAAACAGTAGGAGGCGATATGGCCGACTATGAATGGAAATCAGCCATAACCGATATCGGACCCGGCAAAATCCGGGTGCGGGGGTATCATATTACCGACATAATGGACAAACTGAGTTTCGCCGAGACAGTCTTTTTGATTCTCAAAGGCGAGCTCCCGACCAAAGCCGAGGCGGAGATGATGCGGGCGATTTTGGTAGCATCGATTGACCACGGATGCTCACCGCCATCGGTTCTGGGGACGCGCAACGTTGTCTCCGGTGGAAACCCGCTCAACGCCGCTGTTGCGGGCGGGGTGCTGGTTATCGGCGACAGCCACGGCGGAGCTATCGAAAACTCGGCCAAGATAATGCAGGAGTGGGCCAAAAAGGACGGCGATGTTGAAACGCTGGCATCGGAGATGGTTGACTGGCTCAAGGAAAAGAAAATCCGCATGCCCGGGTTCGGACATCGGCTTCATAATGTCGATCCCCGGACTCTGAAACTATTTGAAATCGCAGGCAAATGCGGCTTTTCGGGACGGCATATTGAACTCTGTAAAGCGGTTGAAAAGGCGCTGGAAAATAAACTTGGCCGTAAACTGCCAATCAATGTTGACGGCGCTATTGCGGCGGTAATCTCCGATATGAATTTCGATTGGCGTCTGGGCAAGGGGTTTTTTATCATCTCCCGTGTGCCCGGTTTGATATCTCACGCCTACGAGGAGATGACCCGCGAAAAACCGATGCGCCAGTTGGGCAACCGCAATTTCACCTACGACGGCCCGGGGGAGAGGGAGATATAGGGTTAAACGATTAATGTAATTTGTCGTCTAATAAATAAATGTATATAATTGATACCGGAGGGTGTTATGAAAACGTATATGACAGTTCTATCAGTAATATTATTATCCTCAATTATAATTGGGTGTGGTATTATGGATTCCCCTGATAATGATATAAGGTCGATTGAGGATAATATTTTATTTAAAATACTA
>DAOWOO010000113.1 GCA_030642025.1 Candidatus Zixiibacteriota bacterium
ACCTCTGTTTTTTCAAGCGGCTTCGGGGTTTCACTTCTGGGCAGTATGCTCAGTTCGCTGGTTTTCGGATGGATGGTTCCGCAGGTCGAGAGCCTGACCGGCGATATTATAGCGGCCTATCGCTGGACATTTGTTGTCAGTGTCCTTCTGGGACTACTTGCAATGATCCCGTTTTCGCTGATAAGAGCTGTTGATCCCACTGAAGAGAATGATAAGGCCAATTTCTCAATCTCCCTGGTAAGGCGGCGTTTCTCTCTTTATTTCAGGCTATTTGTGCCTTATTTCGTTGTGGGATCAGGCGCGGGGTTGATTATACCTTTTCTGAATCTCTATTTTCGGGATCGCTTCAACCAGCCGCCCGACAAAATCGGACTGTTCTTCTTTGCGGTGCATACCACTATGCTGATTGGAATCATGGCCGGGCCGGTTTTGGCCAGAAAACTCGGTCTGGTCAGAACCATGGTCTGGACCCAGCTTATTTCAATACCGTTTATGATTATTCTTGCCTATACCTATTATCTGCCGTTGGCGGTGATTGCTTTTCTGATACGCGGGGCATTGATGAATATGGGAATGCCTATCGGTTCTAATTTCGCCATGGAGATGGTGACCAAGACAGAACAGGCCCTAGTCAATGCTCTTTTAATGCTGGCGTGGAACTCATCATGGATGATATCGACCGTTGTCGGGGGAGGGCTGATAGAGCTTTATGGATATACTTTGCCGCTTATGATAGCGGTTGGGCTTTACATCGTGTCGTCATTATTGTATTATCTGTTTTTCAGGCAGTCGGAGCGCAAAAGCGGCTTCGGCTATGAGGTAAATGCTCCGGGGTTTAGGTTGTAATGGAATTTAAATTGATAAAAGAAGAGATTGTTCGGCAGGTGCACCATACCATAAAAGACCTGTGTCCTGAGTGTGAAATCGATGGCGCCGCCGTGGATGATTTTATGATCGACAAAAATGGCGATGATTCCACCCTGGTATTTGAAGCCGCACGATTTGCCGACAGATTCAATTTAGACTCCTCCCGGTTGATTGACGACCTGTATCGTGAGCTTGGTATCGAATACGAAAAGAATCTCCACGATCGGTTTCTTTTTAGTCTGTTGCGTAACGATAAAGCGATATATTTTGAACAGGTAAGCAGGGTTGATAAATGAAAGTTGACAGATTTAAAAAAGAGATTGCGGATATTGTATCGCGGGAGTTTGACAGGCTCCTGTCTGATTTAAAGGTATCGGAACCTGAACTTTATGTCTTTAAACCGGATTTGCTTTATAAACGGATTGGAACTCCCAAGAATCCGGAGATGGGCACCTATGCGCTCCCGCTTTTTGAGCTGGCGAAAAAAGTCAAAAGTAATCTAATTGAGATATGTCAGAAACTGGTTGAATCGCTGAATGCCGCTGTTGAGAAAGATAAAAGATATTCTCACCTGTCGTTCTCGGCAGTCGGCGGATTCTGCAATATTAAAGTCAAAAATGAGACCTTAGCCGAGACGGTGCTTACTGATATTTTGAATAAAGGCGAGGATTATGGTTCTTCAGACTTGGGGCAGAAAAAGAAAATTGTAATAGATTTCTCATCGCCCAATATAGCCAAACCGTTCGGGGTGGGGCATCTGCGGTCAACAGCAATCGGAGCAGCCCTGCATAGAGTTTATGATAAACTTGGATATGAACCGGTTGGAATAAACCATCTTGGCGACTGGGGCACGCAGTTCGGCAAGTTGATCGTGGCCCAGCGTTTGTGGGGGGATGAAGCCGGAGAAGATGATCCGATAAAACGCCTTTTTAATTTATATGTTCGGTATCATAAGGAAGAAGAAGAGGATCCGTCACTTTCGGAAAAGGCGCGCGAAGCGTTTAAAGCCCTTGAGGATGGCGAACAGGACGAGGCCGAGCTCTGGATGAATTTCCGTGAGGTTTCACTGGATTCATTCCGGGAGTTGTACAGTCGGCTGAATGTTCTTCCTCTGTTTTATGAACTCGATAAATACGGCGAGTCTTTTTACAACGACAAGATGGACGCCGCTGTCAACAGGCTGAAAGATGCCGGGCTGACCAAAATATCCGACGGGGCGCTTATTATCGATCTTAAAAAGTACAACCTCCCGGCCTGCCTTCTGGTCAAGGCCGACGGGGCAACTCTTTATGCCACCCGCGATATCGCCGGTATTCTATACCGCTGGGAGACCTTTCGATTTGAAAAAGCCCTGTATGTGGTCGGAAGCGCCCAGAAGGATCACTTCAAGCAGGTTTTCAAGGTAATTGAGCTTCTTGAAGAGGCTGAAAACACTCCTCATGATGAACGGATTTCTCCCCGTCTGGAACATGTAGAGTTCGGCTGGATCAGGTTTAAGGATCAAGCGATGTCGACCCGGAAAGGGAATATTATCTTTCTGGAAGAGGTTCTGGATAAAGCAACAGCATTGGCGCGCGAGATGATACTAGAGAAAAACCCCGACCTGAAAGATATCGACCGGACAGCCGAGATGATCGGCGTCGGCGCCGTGATATTTGCCGACCTGTCAACCAGAAAACATATTGACGTCAACTTTGACTGGAAGGCGGTCCTCAGTTTCGAGGGTGAAACCGGGCCGTATCTGCAGTACACCCATGCTCGACTTTGTTCGCTTCTGCGTAAATATGGAAAAACTATTCCTGCCGATATTAAATACTCCGTGCTGGACCGGCCTGAAGAAACCCGCGTGCTGGAACTGCTTTATAAGTTCCCGCACGTAATATCGGAAACGGCTGAGACGAACGAGCCTTATTACATAAGTCTATATCTTTTTGAACTGGCCTCGGCATTTAACAAAGTGTATCAGCGCAAAGATGATTCCGGTCGGATAATAAAGATTATATCCGATGATAAGTCAGCCACTTCCGCGCGGATGGCCTTAGTGAAGTCAATGCAGATTGTGATCAGGGAAGGGCTTGTGCTTCTGGGCATAGAGGCGCCGGAAGAAATGTAGAGGAAAAAACAGAGCCATGATTGAAACGATAAATCCGCTTAAATATCTGCCGGATAATATAACACTGGACGGCGATTATTACACCACCCAGACGGCGCTGATACTTGGTGTCCTGGCCGATGATGGAGTTATCATAAGGAATTACAACCGGGGGATTGATACCTCACATACGGCATCATTCCTGGCCGCTTTGGGATGCCGGGTTACCATATCCGATGATTGTATCGTCGTTCAAAAAGGTGAACCGAATGAATCTGACGATTGGGTGGAGTTGAAATATGACGGTGGAACAGCGCCCCTGATCATGATAATCGGCCTTTTGGCCGGGAAGAACCGTCCGTGCCGTTTGTGTTATTCAAGATATATTAATCCTGATGGTATTGATAATATAATCGCCCTCCTGAACCGCTTCAGTATTGATATCGACCATTATGATCCGGCGCATCATAATCTTGATACCGAGGCCGGGGGAGTTCTGATCTTCCGTGAAAGCCGGATAAAACCGATAGAATGCCGGCTTGACTCAGCCTATGCTCATGCCAAAAACTGCCTGCTTACATTAGGCCTGGTGTCGGGATGTTCGATTGCCTTCCGTGAGGATTTACTGACTCCCGATTATGTCAAGAAGATGATTGTCCAACTCGGTGGTCAGATTGAAGTGACCGAGGCCAAACAGATCTGGACGACCGACCCCGATGATCCCCGGAAGCGTATCAAGGTTAACGATATTGACTGTGCCCGCGAGGAGCGGCTGCCGGCATCATCTAAACTCATCGGCGGCGAGGTTGACGTTCCCGGTGATTTTTCTGGAGTGGCGGCGCTGAGTACGCTGGCTGTTCTGGGAGGAATAAGTATTACTATTGAGAAGGCGCTTCTCAATCGAGGAATGATGAAGCTGTTAAACTATCTGAAGTCGTCGGGAGCAGATTTCAGCATCAAGGAAAAGGTAATCATTAACGGTCGGGTTATCGGAACGGTGACTATTGACGGGGCAAAGTTGAAAGGTCGAAAGATATTCGGACGACAGGCGGCCGGATTGATCGACTCGACGCCGTTTCTGGCCGTGATGGCGGCGCTGTCCGACGGAACCACAATTTTGCGTGATATTGAAGAGTATGCCGAATTCAATCAGTCGGCATTTACTGAAATGGCGAATAACCTGAACCGGATGGATATAAAAACCGGGGTATTGGAAGACGGTATTGTAATCGAAAACGCCAGAGAATTAAGCGGCGCCGATTTCGGACCGTTTGTGAATCGGGAAACAGCCCTGGCCTTTTATATGGTTGCCCTGGCCGGAGTCGGTAGATCATTCATGATCGATTTTGAGAGAGTACTGGATAATTATCCCAACCTCACCGACACGCTTCGTTCCCATTCCGAAAGGAAAGAGATTTATTCCTGAGATTGTACATACAGGCAACTATAATACGCCGTCCTCGTAATTCATCTCAACACCTGTAATTAATTAACAGTGGAATATGGCCAGAGAAAATAGCATAACCGAAGGACCGATATTTTCTACCATTATAAAGCTGGCCTGGCCGGTGGTAGCCTCGATGCTTCTGGAATTCGCATTGTCGATTACCGACTATTTCTGGGTCGGCTATCTCGGGACCCCGGAGCAGGATGCGGTAATGTCGTCAATGGTGGTCGGGTGGACCGTGTTTGCCCTGATTTCCATCATAGTCACCGGTTTGACTGCCATGGTTTCGCGGTCGATCGGGGCCAAAGATAAAAAAAGGGCGGCCCATATCTCCGGTCAGGGTATAAAGATGGCTATCGGAATCGGTATTCTCTTTTCCATTTGCGGAATACTGCTGACTCCGTCAATACTGAAGTTCATGAAAGCCAGCCCGACTGTTGTCGGTTATGGTGTGTCATATCTGCGGATTGCGTTTATCGGCATGTTTTTTTTCTTTATTAATGATGCCCTCGGCTCAGTGTTCAGGGCTTCGGGCGATACCAAATCGCCGACAATTGCCTTTGCTACCGCGACAATTTTAAACATTGGACTCGATCCGTTATTGATATTCGGCTGGGGGCCAATACCCTCATTCGGCGTGGCCGGTGCCGCGCTGGCAACATCAATATCGGCCTTTATCTGCATGATTATACTACTGGTATTGATTTTTGCCGGAAGGCTGGAGTTTTCCCTTTCCGGCTGGTTCCGGGATCGTCCTGATTTCAATCTGATGGGCAGAATGGTGAAAATTGGTTTGCCTGTTTCGCTTTCCAGTCTGACGTTCATGATGGTGTACTGGTTTCTTATCCAGATAGTTCACAATTATGGTGAGGCCGCCGGGGCGGCAATGGGAATAGGCAACCGGATGGAAGCACTGTCATACCTGACTTCAGTCGGTTTCTCAATAGCCGCATCGACTTTGGTGGGGCAAAATCTGGGGGCCAAAAAGCCGGATCGAGCCGAGAGGTTTGTTACCAGAACAATGGGAATTGTTATAATTGAGACGTTTATTATATCTGTTTTCTTTATTACGATTCCAGAAATAAT
>DAOWOO010000381.1 GCA_030642025.1 Candidatus Zixiibacteriota bacterium
AAAAATAACATGTATATCCGGCTATACAGCGCATTTAGCCCCGCAAATCAGGAGCCCCGTGCTCCAGACTATTCCTTTATTTTCAATAGTGCTTTCCAGACCGTTAAATCTATCTACACTATTTCGCGCTCTAATCCTGAATCGACAAAACCGAATCCATCAAATTTCTCAATAACAAGACAAATTTATTCAAAATCAGAGCAATGTCAATGTTATTTCAGGACCTTGACCGGTTATAGATTATTGTATTGGGTGAAGATATGAAGAACCCGGTAGCTTGCCAAATGTATGAATCCGGTAAAATGAAAGTAAAGTGCCGATTTTATACTCAGCCATTCATTGAGAGGATTACCCATTGATGATGAATAGTAAAAAAGCGACAAATCAACAAAATCACTATAAAACCAACACGGCGATATTTAAAAAGTAACAAAACAAACCCATTTTCTTGTAACCAAATGAGGTGCTATAAATTACACTGAAAAATCAGTTTGGTGTCGCGCCGCAGGATCTGTTCAGTCTATCTTTATGCCGCCGACGGGGGTGCTGGAGTTGAATATCACCGAGAACCAGTCCACAGTCTTTTTCAATCCAGCCATGAAATCCACCCGGGGATTGTAGTTCATATCCTGACGGGCGCGCTCGATATCTGCATAGGAGTGCAAAATATCTCCGGGTCGCGGAGGATCATATTGTGCCCTGGCGTCAGCCCCGATTATCTCCCGAAGAGCATCAAGAAGTTGGTTTAATGTGAATCGTGCGCCACAGGCGATATTGAAGTACTTCCCGACCGCATCGGGTGCGGTTGTCGCCAGCAGATTGGCCTGAACAGCGTTATCAATATAGGTGAAATCGCGCGATTGTTCACCATCACCGAACACTACCGGCTTTTTTCCGGCCATCAGCGCCTTGATGAATTTCGGGATAACCGCCGAGTACTCGGAGTTGGGATCCTGCCGGGGACCGAAAATATTGAAATATCTCAGCGCGACTGTTTCAAGACCATATAGATCGTAAAATACTTTGGCGTATTTTTCACAGGTCAGCTTAGTCACGGCATACGGCGAAAGCGGATCGGTTGGCATATCCTCGCTTTTGGGCAAGCTGGGCGTGTCGCCGTAAACCGATGATGACGACGCAAAAACAAACCGTTTGACATTGGCCTGTTTGGATGCTTCCAGAAGATTTATGGTCCCGTTTATATTGACTTCGTTGGAGGTCAGCGGGTTTTTTATTGATCTCGGTACCGACGGCAGAGCCGCCTGATGCAACACATAATCGACACCCTCGACAGCTTCGGTAACTGTCCAGAAATCGCGTATGTCACCGTCGATTAACTCTATCGAAGATTGGAATTCGGCGATGTTCTTCATAGCGCCTGTTGAAAAATTATCTATTATCCTGACCTGTTCGCCTTTTTTTACAAGTTCAGCGGCAATATTACTGCCTATAAAACCAACTCCGCCGGTAATCAGATATCTCATCAGGTTATCTCCTTGTGGCACAATCCTTTTTTTATATATCGGCCGGAATGGGCATTTTTACGCTGTTATGGCAAAAAAAGTCCGGGCTGACGTCGAAACAGCCTGTCCGCCTTTTCCCAGTCATCGGGTCGGCCAATATCCAGCCACCGCCCCTTGAAGCGATAAATAGCAGGATTCTGATGAGCGGTGATTAGCCGGTTGACAAGATCGGGAAAATCAAATTTGCGATTCGGTATATATTTTAGAACATCACGATTGAAAGCATAAATACCCATTGATACCGAGTATCTCAGAACCGGTTTTTCAAGGTACTTCGATATATAACCGTCTCCGGTTTCGACCACGCCGAAATCAATATTGACTTTCCGCTTGAAAATGGCTACGGTGGCCGGAACATTGTTTTTCAGATGTGCCCGGATAAAATCTTTGAACGGCAGGTCGGTCAGCAAATCGCCATTCAGGACCAGAAAATTTTTATCAAGACGGGTTATTTTTTTTAGCGGCGCCGCAGTTCCGAGCGGTTTTTGCTCATGCGAATATCTTATTCTGACCCCAAATTGCTTGCCATCACCGAGTATTATCTTTATCAGGTCAGCCTGGTACCCGACCGCCATGATAATTTCTTTAATGCCGGCCTTAGCCAACTGTCTGATAAGGGTTTCGACAATCGGGATATCGCCAACCGGCCAGAGTGGTTTGGGAAGAACCCTGGTATAAGGCAGAAGCCGTCGTCCTTCGCCGCCGGCCAGGATAACCGCCTGTTTGATAAGTCTCTTATTGCGCATCAGAGTTGGTAATCCTCTCTGGCGTACATATCGATATTTTTTTCAAAGAAATGGATGGTCTTTTTCAGCCCGGCCCGAATGGTATGCGATGGTGTAAAGCCGAATAATTCATAAGCGAGCGTGTTATCTCCCTGCAGTCTCAGGACTTCCGACTTTTTGGGACGAATTCGCCGCCGGTCGCGTTTAATAGTCAGGCGTTTGCCCAGAATATCACCGATAATGGTGACCAACTCTTCGATAGAATAATCTTC
>DAOWOO010000255.1 GCA_030642025.1 Candidatus Zixiibacteriota bacterium
CGGGCCGTGATGGTTCGGCAGAATCAGGGGAACCTTACAGTCTGGCTGGGTAAAAACAGACTCGACGGTGAATATGACGAGGTGCTTTTCACACCTCGTTCGGAAAAACATTTTCTCAGTTTCGGCGGCCGCCGCTATCGCGGCGTAATTCGGGTTCTGCCCCACGGCCGTAACCTTCGCTTGATAAATGTTATCCATCTTGATGAATATCTCAAGGGTGTCGTTCCCTCCGAAATCGGTTTTACCGGTCAGGCTGAACTGGAGGCTATCAAGGCTCAAACGGTAGCGGCGCGGACATACGCAATGGCGCACCTTGACCAGTATCCCGGTGAACCGTTTGATTTGCGTTCAGATGTTGCCGATCAGATTTATTATGGTGTCAGCGTCGAGAAGGAAATTGTTTCAAAAGCTATCGACGCCACCCGCGGAATTGTGCTTAAGTATAATGACCGGCTGATAAATGCTTATTATCATTCCACCTGCGGGGGAACCACCGATGATGTCGACGAGGTCTGGGATAAAAAATCGGAGCCGTACCTCCGCGCCGTCCCGGACAGCGGCTTCTGCAGCTGGTCGAAATATTATAGCTGGAAAGAATCATACACGGTCAAGCAATTAAAACTGCGGCTGGAGGAATACCTTTCTTCAGAACGTGGCCGGGTGGTCAGAATCGGTCGGATAATAGATATGGAAATCACTGGAAGAACAGCCGGAGGCCGAGTGGCGCAGATGCAGATTGAAACCACCGAGGGGCCGATTGCCACCGGTAAAGATAAAATCCGCTGGGTGTTCACCCGCTCATCCAATCCGGAGATGATACTCCAGTCGGCGGCCTTTGAAATAGAAAAATCGTTTGACTCCGGTGGCCATCTGACCCGGGTCGATTTTATCGGGCATGGCTACGGTCATGGTGTCGGGATGTGTCAATGCGGGGCGATTGGAATGTCGCGCGCGGGACGCAAATATGAAGAAATCCTGAAACACTATTACCGTAATGTTGAACTGGTAAAACTCTACTGATCAATTTTTCCTGACAGCATCTGTCAGGCTGCATCCCTATATTCATTTCCGGCAATACCGCCGAAATACTGTATTGTTGGGAACCGATGGGATATAGCCTTGATCGAAATGCTGTAATATTGAATTCGCGCCAGGGTATGAATCCTGCAGGCGGCGACCGGTGGATTATAGATACCGGACAGGCGGTCAAATATGCCACCGAGCATGATTATACATTGTTGACTTCGGTCGGTATGAGTTCATGGGAAATCACCCTGTTTTTTGCATCAAAATACAAAGTCCGGCAACAGATCTTCATTCCGGCAGAAAGTGATGACGATTTTGTAACTGCCTGCAATCACTATGAAAAGGAATTCAGGCTGACCGGCAAACCGGTTGAATGGCGACCGGTAAGAATAAGCCGTCTTTCGGGGAAAAGTAATAATGATTTCAGGAGCAAACGGGACCGGCTGATAATGACCGAGGCCGATATCATCTTTCCTGTTTCAATCCGGCCGGATGGAAACCTGGCGGGGCTGATCAATGACAGAAAAAAGCCCGGCGGCCATATTGATAATCGCTTCGGCTGTGATTATGAAAGATATAAAAGAGACTGCAAAGCCGGATTAAATCAAAATCCTGTTGGGCCGGCTATTGACAATACTCTGTCAGATTATGTCATACACTGGACTCGCTCCTGCCATGCCCCGTGGCCGGGAGAGTCACTTTATGACTATTATGATTCACTTACGACGACAATAAATGAGTATTCCCACTCTGCTCTACGCACCCTTCTGAGAATACTCGGCGAAAAAAAACTCCGGGCATCGTCAAGGCATATGCGCAAGGGAATCCGGGCGGTGTCATTTTCAGCCCTGCCGCCCACACAGGCCCTGCGCCTTATGAAATGGCGAGCGCGGTACAGAGAGATGACATTTGAGCCGTATGGAATTGCCATAAAAAGGAAACCGGCATTAAAGATGGGTATACGAAAAGTGCTTTACGGAAATCCTGAGATGTATGAATATCTGGACGAAACCGACAAACCTTACTTCCAGAGTGTTGGTACAAAGGGAAACTGGATGCCTGAGAGAGAGTATCGTCATATTGGTGATATTGATCCGGGACGTATCTTTCCCTATTCAATGGCGGTAATAGTCTCTAAAAGTGAGGGAATCGATATGGTCAGAAGGCATTTTGACGGGCCTGTTTTTAGTATCCGTTGATTGTGCCGATAGCGCCCATCTATATCTTGTTTTCATAAATGATTTCCGAAATGCGGGCGATCCGCCCCGGCGGATCCTCATCTGCCCCTTCATCCGAATAATCCTGCAAAATACTTATAAGAATCAGTCGGCCATTAACAGGCAGTGATTTAAATGCGATAACTTTATCGGGGGGAGTGATTGTTTTCGAGTATATCCAAATACCGGCGGGCCCATTTTTCAGTAGAGTGATGAGTCTTGACATATTCGTGATATCTTTTGCCAAGATTGTTGCCGTCGATTTTCTGCTGATAGAGGTCTTGAATCAATGTGGCTAATTGCTCCGGTTTCTTCACTGAGAAGGTAAGCGCTCCGCCGGCTTTATCCAGAAAGCGGGTGGCTTCCGTGGCGGGAGAACCGAAAATAATCGGTTTCCCGGCGGCCATGTACTCGAACATTTTAACCGGAAGCACTGACCGGGCAAAGGGAACATCCTTGAGGCTGTCCACCAGAACATCCCCGGCATGCAGGAAATATGGTATCTGTTCCAGCGGCTGTAAATCAATAAAAGAGATATTGGTAAGGTTGTACTGTTTGGCCTGCGCTTCATAGGCCTTGCGGCACTGACCATCACCGACAAAGGCGAAATGATAGCATTTGTTGTCGGCCAGCATCCGGGCCGACTCAATAATCGGTTCCAGTGACCTGACCGTTCCCATGGTTCCGGTAAACAGTATAAGAAACTTATCTTCCCATCCGTATTTTTTCCTGATTCCGTTGGAATGGCTGTCAATGAAATTGTGGCCGACACCCGATTTGATTGTGGAGACTCTGTCTTTCGGAATGCCGTGGTCGCCCATCCAGTTGGCCAGCCCTTCGGTAACGCAGACTATTTTCCAGGCCTTCTGGTAGATAAAGTTCATGGTTTTCTTGATCATCCGGGTAAACATCGAGGCTTTCAGGCTACCGTACTGCACGCCCATTTCCGGCTGAAGATCGCGAATTTCCAATACCAGTTTTGCTCTGCGGATACGGCTTATGATATAACCCAGAACCGCCGATGTCACCGGCGGCGACGAGGCCAGGACAATATCAAATCTACCTTTTATTCTGAAACTGTTAATCAGTGATGAGCATAGAAATGTCACAAAGCCGATCATCCGTTTTTTGGGCTGATCATTGGAGGCCGGCAGAACATAGGAGCGAATAATTTCTATGCCATCCATGTTTTCGCGGTAGAAGAACTTGCCGCGATATTTTCGGGGAATTATACCGTCGGGATAGTTTGGCATGGCTGTCAGGACAGTCACATCATGACCGTTTTTACGAAAATGGCTGGCGAACTCATAAAGCCGCCTGACGGCCCCCCGCTCAGGAGGAAAATGCTGCGTAATAAGTAGTATTTTCATCAGTATCTATTTCTAAACGGCGCAATCTACTATAGAC
>DAOWOO010000387.1 GCA_030642025.1 Candidatus Zixiibacteriota bacterium
AAGAAAATAAAAATAAAGGCCGCCGAGGGGACACTCACGGCCAAAGGCAATGGTAAGAAGACTATTTCATATATAGTGTTCTTCGGGCTGTTTATCAAGGGCGGTGAGGCCGTATTCCCGGCCGGACAGCCGATCAATGCCGCCGTGGCTGAAGATATCATGATTATCATTGAATAGACGCTGTTTACAGAATTTCCTATAAAAGTCGGCCTGATGGCCGGCTTTTCTTTTATGTTTTTGTTGACGAAAGGCTATATTTTAAAGAATATCTTTCTATAAATATTGGGCGTCTATCTGAAAAAGGAGGTTTGTCCGGGAGAATTGCTAATGTGCGTCGCGTCACTTTCTTATAAGGTCAGATTGACGGCGGCTGTAATACTAATCATTGCGATATTCCTTCCGTCCGAGTTGTCGGCTCAGCGGGTGGAATGGGTAAAGCCGTTTGAAAAAAACAGCGCCGGTCAATTGTATTCCATAGAGCAGGCCCATGACAGCGGCTTTATTGCCGCCGGGAGTATCAGTCTGCCTGGTTCGCCGGGCACTCTGGCTTTTGTGGTATGTACCGATGACACGGGTGACACTCTCTGGACACGCCGATTTGCTTTCAATAATACCTCCCTGACCTGCGGCCGGGATATAATTGCCACGTCAGATGGCGGCTATCTGTTGACCGGATATTGTTCAGAGCGGAAATATGATATTTTTATCCTTAAGCTTAATTTGGATGGCGATTCGCTGTGGAGCCGATCATACGGGTGTGACGCCGCCTGCTATGCTTACGCTGTTTGTGAAACCCGTGACGGCGGTTATGCCGTAACGGGCCATACCTGCTGCAACCGCGACACCGCCGACCTGTTTATCCTGAAAGTTGACCAGGATGGTGATTCACTGTGGATGTCTGTCTGTTCCGCCGAATATACGAGTCGGGGGTATGATATTATCGAGGATGCCGACAGCGCTCTGGTGGCCGTCGGTTTTTCGGGATCGAGTCTTGCCCCGAATAGGGAAGATATTCTGATCGCACGTTTTAAATACAATGGTAAAGAAGACTGGGTGTATTCATACGGCGGACAACAGTATGAACGTGCCTACTCGGTGTGCCAGGCATCGGATGGCGGCTTTATTATCGGGGGGAATACCAATTCCTTCGACTCCGAGGGTTATGATTATGTGCTCATGCGAGTCGATTCCGACGGCGAATTTACCTGGCTGGAACATTACGGCCCGGACGGGAATGATATGGGTCGGGCAGTCAGGATTACCGATGACGGCGGTTACTTTATTGCCGGATACTCCAATTCATTTGGGAATGAAGGCCGTTATAATGATAATGATGTTTTCATTGTTCGGACTGATTCACTGGGCGTTGAACTCTGGTCGATGTTTTATGAAAAGGAGGATCTCGAGAAATATTGCTATGCCATGACATTGAACCGCACCGGCTGGCCGGTTGTTGCCGGTCACAAGGACATTAATTATCTTGATAAGATCAGCCTGCCCGATACATATATAATGCAAATTGGGCCTAATACGGTTCCTGTAATATTTCCATCTCTGGACACGGTTTCGGCTCTTGAGGGAAGCGAGTACCGACTCAACCTGGCTGTTTTCGATAGCGATAATGATACTGTCGATGTGGAATTCTACAATCTGGCCGACAATGACGCAATATTTATCAATAACGGTGATGCTTCCGGGCTGTTTACATATACGCCCGACTGTTACGATGTCGATGAAATCCTGCCGTTTGAATTCCGGCTTACCGATGGCTATGGCAGTGTGTATGATACGCTGTTTCTTAAAATAGTCAATCGTCAATTGCAGGCATCCCTGCTCTCCAACGGGCAGTACGATGATATTCTTGTCAGCGAAAAACCGATAGTCATACAATTCAATGAACTGGCTGATGCCACCACCCTGCCGGGTAACGTGATTCCAATCAGCAGTAAAGGCGATATACTGCATTACAATTATAATGGTCTTCTAAATCTTTTATATATAGACAATAGTGGCGACCGGCTGATACCGCTTGATACAATAACCATCACACTCGGCCCCGGTGTTTGCGACCTGGCCGGGTACACTATCGGATCAACGTTGGCCCTGACGGTTCATACCGGCCCGGCCGTTTACCTGGGAGATACCGATAATAACGGGGTGGTCGATGAGCGCGATATACTGCCGCTGGATATGTTCTGGGAGAGAACCGGCCCACCACGGGAAAATTATCCCGATCTGACCTGGTCTCCGATGGCGGCGCACGGCTGGAGTCCTTTACCGGTGACTTTTGTCGACGCCGACGGCAACGGAATCGTGAATGCCGATGATATCTGCGCCATCACCGAAAACTGGCATAATACCGTCGCGGCATATACATCGGGCACGATAGGTGATATAAACACTATGCCGTTTGTCTTGAAGCAGATGGATAAATCTCACCTTGAAAAGATGTACAGGGCTATTGTAAACTGCCCGGCGTGTGCGGGCAAAAATGCTCTAACCG
>DAOWOO010000460.1 GCA_030642025.1 Candidatus Zixiibacteriota bacterium
ACTGAAAACCGTCCATTATCGTCACGGGCTTCCCAGAGTTTGTCTTGAGGTGGATGAAAAAACTCTTTCCATGAATGCGGACCGACAGTATAGCCGAAAAGGGACTTCTTTTTGCTCCTGGCCAGACGGTAGCTTCCGGCCTCCTGACGGTCAACCCAGCCGATTGGAAGATCCTCGGTTTTATGAATTTGATTATAGATTATGGCTCCATCTTCCACCGTGGGTCCATATACCATGTAACCCTTTTTGGATAACAATTCCAAAAGGGTTTGAAAATCATCCCTTTCGAAAACGGCAATAGCCTTCTCTTTATTTTTCATGGCAGTTGATGTGACCAAGGTCGCAACCCTCTCATATAAAATATTTCCATAATTCTGTTTTATCTCCGGTTCTTTTGAACAAATCCCATTCCTCCCTTTTAAAATGTTAACTGGAATTGAGAACGAGCCAGATAGTCATCTTTTTGCTCGTCTATAAGCGAGTGTCGAAGCCAGCCAATGTCGTTTTGCCATTTCAGAGTGTGTCCAAGCATATATATATTAAACCCTAAAGTCATTTCCTGCTCGCGTCTGATTTGTCCGGCATTATCATATTGTGCTATTATGTCAGAATCACCCTCCGATTCAGCAATCAACAGCCACGCCCTTTCGTATACATCGTCCGTAAGCGCACTCTTAAAATCTATTATAGAATATCTGATTGAAATTTCATACGTTTTATTAACGCGGAAAGAAGTCTGAAATAATCCACCGGTCATGCCAAGTTCAGTCTTGGATGGACTTCCCAGATCGGTAAATCCCGCATAGCCTGCCGTAAAGATAGAAATCCCCCGGTATTTTATCAGGAATTCCGGCGCCAGACGCAGGCGAAAGTCCCGGTAAGCCACCGGATCAAGATCCCAGGCGGAACTTATCCCGGCGCTGTATCGAAACCCGGTTCTCTCCGCATCGCTGTTTGATTGCACCCGGATTTCATTTGCATTATGGGTGAGATGGGAAAAAACCTTCGGGTGAAATTTCGCTATGGGTCCCGGATCGGCAAGGTTCGATGGGTTTATTGTCTCTTCACAATATACTTTTGATGCGCCAAGGGCGTGCGATGCACGGGCATTGACATCGGTGAAAATGCCGACGACATAGCCCCACTCAGGCGGTTTTTCATATCCGTTGTGGAAGGCAAACCCCATTTGTCGTTCAGCGCCGAAATACTTGGTGACTATTCATTTACTTTACTCTCGTCCAGATTTTCAATGAATGATCGGTATTGATTGAAATGCTCGGGAGACCCCGTAATCCCCATCTTCTGCAGATCTTTGGTGCCGCGTTTCAGCACCGTTACTTTTCGAGAAGCCCCCTGCATCATGCACCCTTCCAGCGCCCGGACTGTCAGCATCTGCCAATGTTCGGTTTCCCTGGCCGGTATGCCGAACAATTCTTGAGAGTAATAATCCAGGACGCAGGTTTCGCCCATCTTGTATTCGACCGCCACGTCCAGCATACTTTCAGGTATGGGAAGCATCAGAATCCCAACAAACAGCAACACCGCAATTGAAAATCGCCGGTAGTTGATATATTTATCGTAGGCGGAAGCCTTGTTGGTTGACTTATCT